>JBEDKY010000038.1:0-7716 GCA_041171905.1 Pseudomonadota bacterium | reverse complement strand
ACACAGGATTGCGGGGTTCGGGTGAGTGTGACGCGCCGTTTGCCAGTCTCGGGCGGATTGGGATCGAGCGCGGCTGCGGCAGTTGGGGGAGCATTGGCAGCGGCTCATGCGTGGGGCCAGTCCTTCACGGATCAGGAAATTCTTTCTGCAGCTCTTGCTGGCGAATCCATGGTGGCCGGCCGCCATCTCGATAACATCGCTCCCTGTTACTTTGGTGGCGTGACTCTCGTCCAGCGGCTTGATCCTCCGCTGGTGCAAAAGATTCCGCTTCGCGAAAACTTCCACATCGTGGTTGTCACACCGCAGTTGCAATTGAGCACCAAGCAGGCGCGCGGAGTTTTGCCGACATCCCTCAACACAGCGCAGTGGACTCAACAAATGGCGTTCAGCATTGGTCTGGCTGTTGGTCTCTCGTGCGGAAACCCGCAACTCATCAGGGATTCGCTTCACGATCCATTCGCAGAATCCGCACGCTCGCACCTGATACCCAATTTTGCTGGCGTCAAGCAGGCAGCCCTCAATTCCGGTGCACTGGGTGCCTCAATCAGCGGTGCCGGGCCAACCATATTTGCAATTTTCGACACTGCTGATTTTGCGCATCGGGCATTGCCTGAGATGGTGAAGGCTTTTGCGCCATTGAATGCCGAGGGTGTCGTCACAACAATCTCCCAAAGCGGAGCGCGCCTCATATGAATCAAATGCCGATCTCTCTTGAATGTGTTGTGTGTGCTGCAAGTTACCCATGGGATGTGAGTGATTACCGCTGCACTTGTCCGGAACGCGGATTGCTGCAGGTAAAACACAGGCGTGTTTTCAACAAAGCCGACCGCGACACAATGACAGCGAGGAGCAGTGAGAGCGGCGGTATTCACGCCAGCGGAGTTTGGCGTTTTCACGAGGCTGTATTGCCGTTGCCTGAAGACCTCGTTGTAAGTCATCCGGAGGGCCACACACGGCTTTATCGGCGTGAATCGCTCAGTCAGTGGTGCGGTGTTGATGATTTGTCTTTCAAGCACGAGGGCGAAAATCCGACCGGCTCATTCAAGGATCGCGGTATGACGGTTGCGGTGTCGGTTGCCAAGGCCCGCTCCGCAAAAACCATTGCCTGCGCCTCGACGGGCAACACGAGCGCTGCTCTTGCAGCGTACGCAGCGCAGGCTGGTATTCCTTCGGTGGTCTTTCTTCCCTCGGGAAAAATCGCCATGGGCAAGCTCTCGCAGGCCATTGCCTACGGGGCACAGTGTCTTGCTGTCCGCGGCGATTTTGATGCTGCTATGAATCTCGTCGAGCAATCTGCTCACGAGCTTGGATTTTATCTGGTCAATTCACTCAACCCGTACCGTCTTGAAGGTCAGAAAACGATTATTTGGGAAATGCTTGCTCAGCGGCAATGGAATGTGCCCGACTGGATTGTTGTGCCGGCAGGAAACCTCGGCAACACGTCGGCGTTTGGAAAGGCACTTGAAGAGGCGCTCGCGTGGGGGTGGATAGATAAACTTCCACGCATTGTCTCGGTTCAGGCGGCCGGAGCAAATCCGTTCTTTCGTAGTTTTCAGGAGCAGTTCAGTCGTTTTGAAAGCGTCAGGGCAGAAACTGTTGCAACCGCCATCCGCATTGGAAATCCTGTCAACTATCTCAAGGCAGTGCGCGTCATCGAAAAGACAAATGGTTTGGTCGTGCAGGTGACAGATGAGGAAATTCTTGCTGCCAAAAGACAGATTGATCGCAGTGGTCTTGGGTGCGAGCCTGCGAGTGCATGCACTCTGGCCGGCATTAAAACGCTGCGCGCGCAGGGGGACATCTGCGCGCGCGAGAGCGTGGTCGCTGTTCTGACGGGGAACGTGCTGAAGGATTCTGAAGTGATCTTTTCGCATCCGCAGAGTACATCTCAGTTGGTGTGCGAAATAGATCCCAATCTCGATGCAGTCAGAGCAGCGACCCTGAGTTGACCATCACTCAGGTGGACGCGTTGCTCACTTACAATGCGGGGCAGATGCCATCTGCATTGGCGCGCTGGCGGGCGGCAGAAGAACTGCATCAATCTCGTGAATCACTCCGTTGCTGGCAAAAATGTCCGTCTTTACGATGCCGGAGCTGTTGATCTTTAGACCCGCCGCATTGATGGAGATCGGCATGCCCTGCACGGTCGGAATGCTGCTCTTTGCGAGAACATCGGTTGCCTTCAAGCTGCCCGCAGCCACATGATACAACAGGATGCTCTTGAGCTTTTCCTTGTTCTCGGGCTTCAACAAAGACTCAACAGTGCCGGCTGGGAGTGCCTCGAAAGCCTTGTTTGACGGAGCAAACACGGTGAAGTTTGAAGAACCGGAGAGCGTCTCGGCAAGACCTGCGGCAGTGACCGCAGCGACGAGAATTGAGAAGCGGGGTTCAGCAGCAAGCGTTGCTGTCAGAGACTTGGATGCAGGCAGTGCATCTTTGGCGACTTCCTCTTTTTTCTCATCTGCGGGCGGCAAGAGCACCGCATCAATCTCATGGATCACGCCGTTGCTGGCCAGAATGTCAGTCTTGACGATGTTCGACGAGTTGATTCTCGCGTTGTTGGCATCCACTGAAAACGGCTTGCCTTGCGCCGTGTCGATGCTGTCTTTTGCCAGGACGTCAGTTGCTTTCAGGCTTCCGGCAGCAACGTGATAGAGCAAAATGCTTTTGAGTTGCTCTTTGTTTTCGGGCTTGAGGAGCGTATCAAGCGTGCCCGCCGGCAAGGCCTCAAAGGCCGCGTTCGACGGTGCAAATACAGTAAACTGCGAACTTCCCGACAGCACTTCCACAAGGCCAGCAGCTTTGACTGCGGCGACAAGAATTGAGAAGCGACTTTCTGACTGCAGCTTCTGAACAAGGGTCACCTTGCTTACGGTGTCACCCGATTGCACAGCTCTTTTCTCGGTGATTGGTTGGTTTACTGCAGTACCGCACGCGGTCAAAAAGGGCTGAACAAGGGCGAGGGACAAAGGCAGAAGGGCAATCATGCGAATTGTCATTGCGGGGTCCTTTCTGTGGGTTGGCAACTGCTGCCAAGATTCTTATCGTATATTTTGTAACAAACTTTAGAGTTTTTATTAGGCATTTTAATCGGATAGTATTTTTATAAGATTAAATTTTGTAACTCACGGCATTGCTTGGTAAAAATTACAAAAAAATCTGCTGTCAGTTTTTTATTGTTTTGTAATTATCCGGATTTTATTGGATTTTAGTGCCTAAAGTATTACAGTAATCTTACGATAAGATACCCAAGAGGGAATCAATGGATATCGTTCTTCCAAAAATTCGAAAAAAGGTCGAGCTTTTCGAATATTCGGACGTCGGACGCTACTGCAAGGCGATCTATGATGAGATTCGTCTTGTTCAGAAATCATTTTCTATCTCGGATTTTTCCGAAATTTTGGGCTTCGGCAACAACAACACAATGGCGCAGGTTCACTCCGGGCATCGCAAGATGTCGGAAAAGGCGGGCGAGAGAATCGCCGAAACGCTCAAATTCTCCCGCGTTGAAAAAACGTATTTTCTTTCACTTGTGAAAATTCCGCACGCAGATACCAGTGAGGAACGTGATCGTCTGCTCGCACTTCTTCTTGAGCTCCGCGCTCGGCACAGCGAATCCAGCAACAACAACAGAGCACTTGAATTTTTTAATTCATGGGTCCATGCAGTTGTGTTTGAGGTTCTTTCCATGCTCGAACCACAAACCTTCGAGCAGGTGTATCGGAAGATCATGCCGGACGTGAAGGAATCAGCAGTGGAAAAAAGTCTTGTTTTTCTTGAGAGCCTCGGATTGGTCGAGGCGCGCAAGGAGAACGACTCCGACGATAAGAAATACATCAAGCTCAAAAAAGATTTCAGTCTGGGCAGTGCAGTGCCGGGGCTTGCGATTGTGCGTTACCATCAAGAAATGTTGAATCTCGCAAAAGATTCACTCATCACGAGCCCACCCGCCGAGCGGGATGTTTCCTCGGTGACAATTTCGGTAAACCCCGATCAGATTGAATCAATCAAAAACGAAATTGACCAGCTTCGCAAGCATCTGCTGTCTCTGTCATCGCAAGCCGATGGCGAGGGCAAGGTCATGCAGGTCAACATCCAACTTTTTCCGTTGAGTAAATGAGGCATATGATGACGAAGACCTTGTTTTGGACAGAAGCCTTGCGTCCATTCACTCTCGCTCTGGCTGTCGTGGCAGTCGGAGGCTGTGGTGTTGAGGCAGGGAATCCTGATTCCAAGGGTGGTAAACCTTTTCGCATCTACGTTTCACCAACGTCATATACCGATGTGGGTGCAGTGTCTGCCTCGATCGATTCAGTCAGTGTGATTCAGGGCAGTAAAACTTTTGAAAAGTCTTATCAGCAGCAAAATGTTGTTTTGCTCAGCTCTGGCAACCCATCCTACGCAGACTCCTTTGTCGCCTTCACATTGGATGATGTGATTGATGAAACTTTGCTGGTGCAGAGCGTGGAAGTCATTCTGGATGAGAAGTCCGCATATTTGCAATTGTCGCTTGGCTCGCAGTCTCAGCCCGTAAAAGCGGTCGTGTTGAATGAGAAGGGCGAACTCACGCGCTCACTCGTTTTCGACGGCTTGAGCAAGTCAGGTTCAGTCAAAGACATCTTGGTTGATATTGAACTCAGAAAAACTCTCAAGCCCGTAACCAATGAGCAGCGCTCGGCGCTGAACCTGCCGCAGGATGTCATGTTCGTGATACAGCAAAAGCACTCTTTTTTGCCGGTTGAAGATGCCGGAAGTGTCGCGTTCAGGGAATTCGAGGCAGATTCACTCGTCTGCGTTTTTTCAGGCGTCGCAAGACCAGCCCCGTCAGCCGATGCGTGCACGGGACAAGGTTACAAGTCGCAGATAGTCTCAAAGCAGGGTGCGGCGGTTATTGCTGCCCTGCGTGCGGGAGAGTATCAGGTTGTGAACATCACTCGTGACAACAGGGTTGTTGAACTCCGGGGCGTCACCGTCGTGGCGGGACAGAAAGTCGAGATAAGCGGTAAATAATTCGCCCGTGTGAGTTTTTTGCAATGCTTTTGCCGGCAAGATTCGCAAGAAAAAACTGTGGGCGAAAGGTGTCATTCAGGCAAAACACACTCTGCATATGCAATTGGCTCGGTCACATAGGGAGACAGATCAAAGCTGCCTGTGGCCGGTTTGCGGATGGAGCAGTCGTGAATCTGCTTGAGTGTTTTATAATTGATGAGACCGTCCGTCGGAGTTGATTTGTCAGGATAATTCCATATGAAATCCGGCGCCACGGGTGCGACTGAGTTGCTGGCGCGCAGCGGTTTGACCGACGGGGTTTCGGGCAGAAGTCCCCACTCGCCGCCAACGATTTTTTCATCTTTGTCAATTTCGATCGTGTAATCGACAAGCATTTCTTCGTGAATCTCTTTTTTACCGTCGCTGCCGTAGGTGACGAACGGACCATTTTCGGCAGCGTAAATCACCTTTGTGCGCACCTGCACAATTTTGCTGGCTTTAGCCGAGCGGAACGCAGAGTAGGGGTCATTCTTGATTTCGCCGACTGCGACTGGTTCACCGGCGGCGGCAGTGGAGCCATCGCGTCTGAGGATTGGCAGATAAGTCATTTCGTAAGCGTAGACAGGTTGATTCCAGACCTGCGTATAGCGGTCCGCATCAACTACGAAACCCGTCTTACGGCGCGCCACAAAATCAACAAGTGCTGCGTGAAACAATCCGGCGTTCATGTCGCGGCAGGCCTGTGTCAGTTGAATGAGCAGTGTTTTTTTCTGGTTACTGCTGAGATATTTAACCTCGGCCTCATAGTAGGCGTTGCCAAGCTGCGCCTTGAGCGTTGCTTCGTGCGTATTTCTGTTTGCGGGATCAAAGCCGAAGCGAACAACCCGATTGGGAATACCTGCAAAGGGATTGTCCGCACCGATGTAAATGGTGTTTGCGGAAACGCAGCGGCCAACGCGGGAGCCGCTGCCTTCGCAGAGTCGGCCGTCGATAATCCGCTTGTCCTTGACCAGAGTCCTCGATTGATTGGCATCGCAGCGCACTCCGGCGCCAAGTGTCTGGCTTGGAAATTGCCAGCCCCACACCCAGCTGAGCAGCCCACGGATGTCACCTTCCGTCAGCAGAACTTTGCGTTTGCCACGCGTGACCATCACCGCGTGACGGGGTTTTTCCTCACGCAGCGCCGCCGGCGACCAGCCGTTACAGATGCCCATCCATGCCCATTCTTCGTCATGCGCCCATGCAAAAGTATCGAGCCATAAACCCCAGTCGTGGGCGGTCACCGGCAAATAGGATTTTACGGCGGCGTTGATTTCGGACCCTTCGCTCAACAGAGGCCTGAAATTTGCGGCATTGGCATTTGCCTCTCGTGCATACTCCTGATTGAGGGCTTTGTAGGTGTCGTCGTATTCGCCGAGGCGCTCGAGTTTGTCTTCAAGACTGAGAAGTACTTTTTCAGCATTTGATGATGCGTATTTTTGTGCATGTGCCGAAAGCTTTTTGCTCAAGTCTACGGGCAGTGGTTTTGCCGCTGTCAGGTAGTCATATTTTTCGGCCGGCGAAAGCAGAGCCATCTCTTTGGCATCGTTTTTCTCAACTGTGCGGCGGTACTGTTCAAGGAAGTTGCCGAGCAGGATATTTCTGCCGCTGAGATTTTCACTGTTCTTTTTGGACTTGCGCAGAACATACCTGTCGGCGATACCTTTGGCGGTATGCGGCCACCATGTGTCGGACCACGCCTGCGCGCGCTCGCCTTTTGTCTGCGACTTGATCTGTTGCCAGTCCGTGGCATTTTCCGAGAGTCCAAGGCTTTCGGGTGAATTTAAGTCTCCCATCGCCTCTTTTATGCCACTGTTGTATCTGCGTTTTTGGCATGCGAGGTTGATCTGCAGCAGCGCGAGAAGAATTGTCATTCGAGTGGTGCATCTGAAAGACATCAAATTTCTCCTTGTCAGCAAAAATTTTCCAAGGATTGATCAAGATTATTTTAGTTTCGTCCGCGGCTTGAAATGACGGCTGATCTCGCGCATCCGGGCAATCTCCCTGCTCGGGTCAAATGCATGTTCGAGACAGTTTTTTCCGTTTTTTGTATTTGCAGGCATTTGTTTAATTCGGTTGATGAGCAGCAGATGATCGGCAGATTTGCTGACCTCAACGTCCGCCGCATCTACCGCGAGAGCGAATTCCTTGTCGCGTTCTTTTCTGCGGTTTGTATAGGCGTCGGCCAAAAATCTGCTGACTCGGGCAATAATTCCGTCCTCGAGTTTAGCTGGAATTGTGCAGAGCTGATTGAGTCCCGAAGCCCCGCAGGCAACATTGAACCGTCTGACGATCGACTTCAGAAATTCGGCATCTTCCTTGCTTTTTTGTGAATACTTCAGCGTATAAGTCTTGTCGAAAGAGAGCGCATTTATGTGTCGTGCATAGATCGCGTGCCACATTTTCGGATTGTCGGTCCAGTCGTGGTCCCAGTTGACCTCATAAAGGCAGATATGAGGATCGGCTGCTGCAGAGGCTGCCGGTGAGATATTCACCGGAATGATACTCATGATGTACTGTCCCCACTCAAACGCCGAGGTCGCAGACATCTGTGATTGTGCGTCTGTGCTTTTCCAGCGGTTGCAGCCGGACACAAGGAAAGCCGCTATGCTGAAGGTGATCGCTGTTTTGCGGATCATGGGATGCACCCCGTGGGGAAGTCATTGAGGCCGATGGATGGATTTGTTT
>JBEDKY010000037.1:0-9837 GCA_041171905.1 Pseudomonadota bacterium | reverse complement strand
AAAACGACTCTCTGACTGACTTGATTGCGGCCGAGGCAGGCAAGCTGCGTGGCGAAATGGCGGCCCAAGATGCAGATTTGCGTGAGGCCATTGCGGTGGCTAATGCCGCGACGCTCCAAGAGCTGGCGACTGCGACAGACGAGCTCAAAAATAAGATTGCAGAGAATACGGCAGAGATTGCTGCCAACAAGCAACTGATGTTGCAAAAAGAAGAAGCACTTAATGCGGCTACGGAACTTCTTAAAAGCGATTTAAACACAAGCGTTGCGTCGTTGAAAGACGGCCTCAACGTTCTTGAAAACAAGCTCCAACAACAGAAGGCTGAGCTGCAAGATGAAATTGCGCGTGCCAATGCGCGGATCGATTCCACCAACAAATTTATCGCCGACACTAAAGCAGTGCTCGAAGATTCCGCCAATAAAACCAAGGCTGAGTTGGTTGCCTCCATCAGTGCAACAAAGGCCGGATTGCAGGCAGCGATTGATGCGAATAAAAAAGCCATCGATGCAAATAGAGCCGAGCAATTAACGATTAATAATGAACTCAGTACAGCAATCGCCGAGGGAAATGCTAAACAGACTGCGGATCTTTCAAAGAAAGCTGCAGAATTATCTGCGGCAATTGCAGCTGCTAATGTTCAAATCGACCAAACAAGGTCTCAGCTATCAAGTACAGAGGCTGCCCTGCGGCAATCCGTCAGCCAGACCAAAGATCAGTTTGTTGCGAGCCTCGCCGCCCAGGAAAGTGCAATGCGGGCCGAGTTGGCCAAACTCAACAGCGATTTGTCGGCGACAAACAGCAACCTGACATCTGCAACGTCCAACTTGAATGCGGCGATTTCCGCTGCAAGCGCAGCCAGTGCAGAGGAGCTCCGATCTAAGGTCGCGTCACTTGAGAGCGCATTGTCTTCGCAGAAGGCAGACCTGCAGAGCAAGATCACCGCCAACACAAAACAGATTACAGATAACCAAAATGCTTTTAATTCTAAAGCCTCAGCATTGGCAGCCAAAATCGATGACAACGAAAAGAAAATTATTTCGACCACAGCTGCGCTTGCAGATTTCCAAAGCCAGGTGGCTCGGGAAAAGGCAGCACTCGAACAGGCTATTGTTGACAGCAAGAATTCACTCGCTTCTGAAATGAAGGCTCTCATCAAGAGCACCGATGATGCAAACCGCGCCGAGATGCAAAAGAAACTGGATGCACTTGCTGCTGAAGCGAAGGCGGATGCGGGCAAAAACTCTGCCGCCATCGAGGCACTGAAGGCGCAGTCGTTACAGATTATTAATTCGATTTCAGAAACAAACAAAGAGCTTAAAGTTGCCAGTGATGAAATCATCAGGTCAAAGAACCTCATGTTGATGAAAATCGAAGAAGCGGCAGGCAAATCTGCTGCCGATTTGAAGTCAGTTGCAGACGGATTGTTGGCAAAAATGGCCGAAGGAGACGCCGAGGTGCGTTCTAAGCTTGAGGTCAAAATTAACGAGGCGGCCGCCCAATCCGCAGAAGATCTGAAAAAAACAACTCAGGACATCACCGAGAAAATGAAGGCGGAGTCGGTAGCCGCTCAGCTCAAGATGGCTGCACTCACCGAACAGATTGTCAGAGTCGACACTGAGGGTAAGCTTCGCGCTGAAAATATTGAAAAGAAGATGGCAGAGGATGTCAGCAACCTTCGCGGCGAATTCAATGCCAAGATCAATGCATTGGACACAACTGTCAAGGAAGCACGAAGCGTTTTGGACGCGAAGATTTCAAGTGGCCTCGCCAACCTGAGTGCGGCAATGGACAACAAACTGGCTGCGCTGGACGGTAAAATTTCTGAGAAGATAAAAAATGAAGTGAACGCCATCAATGGCAGCATTGCGAGCTTGGAAGCAAAGCTTAAAGACGCGGAATCACGTTTGACAACAAAACTGAACGAATCCGTCGCAACACTCAGAAAGGAGTCGGGCGACGCCTTGTCTGCCTTGAACAACACTCTCTTGAGTAAGATTGATGCCGGGAATGCTGCCCTCAAGGCACAAATTGACTTCCTGATTGAAGCGCAGAAAAAGGCAGAGGCTGACGCTGCCAGAAGAGTCGCGGAACTCATGGAAGCTATTTCCAAACAGGAGCAGGCAAATGCGGCGCTCGATGCGAAGCTTGCGGCAGCAAATGCAGAACAGCGGATCGCACTTGAACTCGAGAAGTCAGAACGTGCCGAGCAACTCAAACAATTGAGTGCAGATTTAACCTCACTCAACTCAGCGCAGGCCGCAGCTCGGCAGAAGCTTGAGGATGACTTGAAGGCGGCAATGGCCGGACAGGCCAACACGAGTGCAGAAGAGATTGCAAAATTGCAGGGCACACTGAGAGCGATAGATCAAAAGACATTGGCGACAATTGATGATCTCAAGACAGGCCTTGCAGCTGAGCGCAAGGTTACCGAAGCTGCTATTATTGCATCGGCGCAGGCAATCGAGAAGAAAATTGCCGATGCCGCGCTGGAAACTCAGAAAGTTGCGGCCCGCGTTGAAGCAGTTGCACAGGCGCAGGAGGAGTTCAAGGCTTACGTTGCACAGAACTACGCGACCAAGGGTGAGCTGCAGGCGCTCAAAGTACGCATCGATGGTCTTGAAGAAGTGACCACGATCATGAAAGCCGATGCGATACGCGAAAGCGAAAAAATGAAAGCGTTAATTTCCAGTGAAGTCGACGCGGCCAAGAACACACTGGCGCAGCGAATTCAGAACGTTGAGGTCAGCGTTGCGGGTGTGCGCGACGGACTCGGCGGTGCAATTGCAGACTACCAGAAGCAGATCGATGGCATAAAAAACAACATGACCAAAGAGCTTTCCGCTGTGCGCAGCGACATGAAGAATCAAGATGACGCCTTGTTTGCCGCTATCGCGGACAACAGTGCCAAACAGCAGGCCGTGAACGCAGACCTCATGCTGCAGGTCAAGACACAGGCTGCGAACTTCGAGTGGATGAGCCAAAATATCAAGAAGGAATTGAGCGACAAAATCGTAGCCTTGGAGGGCCAGGTAGACAAAACAAACGCGAGCCTCAAAGCTGAGCAGGAAAAAGTGCAGAAGCAGTTCGCAGAAGTCGTGGCTGCAGAGCAGGCATTGAAAGATCAGATGACCAAGGAAATGACTGCCCTCAAGGACGAAATCAAGGCTGTTGCACAAATTGCCAATCAGTCTTTGGCCATGGCGCAGCAACATGCTGACCAAATCAATTTGATTAAGGCCGATGTTGCTGCTCAAAAAGTACACGTCGCAAATCAGTTCAAATTGACGCAGGGTCAAATTGACGGGCTGAATAAGAATCTCGAAGAAATGAAGGCCGACTTCAACAAACGCCTCGCAGAGGTTGCCGCAAAAGCAGAAAAAATGGTGGCAAATCTGGGTGCTGAAGTTCAGGCAAACTTCAAGAAGGTTGCAACCGATCTCGCGCAGATGAAAGCCCAAGACAAGGCGATGGAAGGTGCTCTTTCGAGCCACCTCGTTGAAGTTGTCGACCTCAAGTTGGACGATGCGTCCATGACAGCATTCTCTGACGGTGTATCTGCTGACTATGGCGCCGTCACCAAGGTGATTGTCAATGGCAAAACAACCAAGGGCCCGCTTGTCACGACACTGACAATGTTCGGCGAGTTGCGTCGGGCGTTTCTTGCGGCACTGCAGCCTAAACAGCCCACGCGTGATGGCAACAAAATCAACCGTCTTGAGGCTTTTGATGCGTCGTTTGTTCCAATCATGGCCTCATGTGGAGGCAAAGCCGATGCCGACTTCGCAAATGCATTTGGCCGCGACTCGTTCGATTTCCTCGCTGATGAGTACGTCTCTGCACTCATCAACGCAAACCGCGGTTCCAATATGGACGCCCTTTATTTCAAGCAACCCCAGCTGACAGATGGAAGCAGCTTGCACCATTATGTGATGCTGGAATCCATTCGCAAGGTGGAAGGTGGTGCGGACGATCCGAAATGTATGAGCCAGATCAAAGCATGGGCGATGGACGTTCTCAACGGAACCTCGGCGACCTCGAAAGATGTTCGTGCTCGTCTCGCTGCGAACGACAGCTTCAAGCGTGCTGTCACAGACTTTGCAAACTCGGTGAATGCATTGAAACCGTCACTTGCAAACGTTGAAGTGCGCTTTGCAAAAATGATCAGCAGCAAACACACGACCATCAGCACTGCGATGGCGAACATGACCAACCAAGCCGAGAAGATCGGCAAGGTGTCGCCGGCAGATGCTGCCAATACTCTGCTTGGCAAGATGGCCTTTACGATCACAGAAGGCGTCGACTCGACCTTTGATGCCATTCAGCGTCAGGAAGAGTTCGATACAATCGTCAATGTGCAGAAGCGCTTTGCTGCAAACGAGGCGACGGACGCTGCGCAGACTGCGCGGATCAAGCAAATCGACAACGAAGTTGCCGCCATGAAGGAACAACTGGCGCAGTTCGGCAAAACAGCCAACGACGTGAAGTCTTTGCAGGAAAAGACCGGAAGAATGGAATCCGCGCTGAGCAAGGCGCTCGACGTGATGATGACTCTGGCCATTCGCTCAGGCGAGCCAACACTTGTCGCCGCGACGAAGGCTGCGGGTGCAGACATTGGCTATTCGCCTCGTGAGATTCCCAAGCTCACACCGCAAATTTCGGAAGTTCAGCACTTCTTCACAGCACCGGCTCTGGCAAACTGGAGCGACACCTGTACGGGCAGCAGCATCCGCCGTGGTGCTGGCGTGAAGTTCTGGCACTCGCACGGAACAACGCAGTGTTGGGTCAACTTCCGTGGAATCCCCGGCTCACAGTGGGCAAGTGCGACAAGCACCATTTGGTTCCGCGTGTTTGGTGCTGCCGACAGAATGCGTGTCCGGTCGAACTTGTGCGACAAGGGTGTGAACTCTGCATGCGATGCGGAATTTAGCTTCCAAATGAACGTGAGCACAGCCGCGGGAACTGGTTCGGGTACGAGTGCAAAACTTTCCGGTCAGCCTGCTGAGGGTGTGTTTGACTTCCGCATGCCGGGAATTTTGGAACCGTTCATCCGTCGCTCACAGAGCTGGTATGGCGAATCGATCCAGTTCACACCGTTCGGCGGACCAACGGCCGGCACCACACGTTCTTACACGGTGCAGCTGTTCTCGCCAATCGTACTCGACTTCACCAACGTCGGTCGTCCAATGTTCAGCTCGCTCGAAGAGAGCAAAGTCCGTTTCGACCTCGATGGTGACGGTGTGAAGGAACGCACTGGCTGGATCGGCGGTTTTGATGGAGTGGGCTTGTTGGCAATGGACCTCGACGGCAATGGCTCAATCGACGGCGGTCGTGAGCTGTTTGGTGAAGGCACCAGACTTGCACACAACGGCAAGAAGGCGCGCGACGGTTATGCCGCACTTGCTCAATACGACTCAAACAGCGATGGCATGATTGACAGTAAGGATGCTGCGTTCAGCAAGTTGCTTGTCTGGTTCGACAAGGACAAAGACGGTCAGTCGAGTGCCGGCGAGCTGGTGTCACTGGCAAGCACGGGCGTAACGAAGGTTGCCCTCAAACACAAGGCGCTGAAGGATGCAGGCCGCTTTGTGAATGGCAACGAACTGCGCACCACTGCCAAGTTCTGGGGTCCGGCGCAGTGCGGGTCATCGGGATGTAATAGCTATGACGTTTACTTCAGCACTGCTTTCACAACCGCGCTCAAAAACAAGTGAGCGCCTGAACGGGGGACGTAGCCAAGGATGGTTATGAGAGCTCTCCAGGAATGTTTGCAACGGGCCACAGGCGCGATCGTTCTGATTGCCGCCTGTGGCTTGTTGCATTCATGCGCACGGCCGTCTGGCGGACGTGTTTATCTGGTAGGTGAATCTCGCGTAGTCTCAGGCATCGTCGGAGCTCAAAAAGGAATCGACCTCAAGAATCTGCAAATCTCACTCATCGACACCGAGGGGCAAAGACTCTCTCCCTCTGATCTTAAATACAGTAGCGAACAAGGGCAATTTTCATTTCAGCTGCGTGACAGCGATCTCTACGAACCGAAAAAGGCCACTCAGCTGGATCAGTTGCTCTCGATGGGTGGTGCGTTGCCACTCGTGAGCACGGGCAGGCCGGATCTGGTTGACAAAGTCGACAAATATTCGCGCATCGAAATCATGCCCGCTGTCAACTCAACGTTGGATTATCAGGCTATTCCCTATTTTCAAGCAGTGCTGCCGCTTTCGCGGAGGAATTTGTTTGCCGGAAAGGACACCATTGGCATTGACGGGCAGCTGGTGTTCAATAAGGCAGGATTTGTTCGCGTCAAGGTGGTCAACGAGTCGGGTCAGCCTCTGGCCGGAATTAAGGTTTCAGGTATTTCCGACGGCAAGCTCGAATCCGGTGTACCGCTCTGGCATGATCCCCTCCTGCGGCCCGTGTTTGTTAAAACAGGCACGGATGGCACGGCTTTCATCGGTCCACTTGATGCGAGCGTCGAATTGACGCGTTACCATATTCTCGCTCTCGCAGAAGGCTATTGCACTTACTTGTCTGCGCCTTCGAACAATTTTTCTCTGATTGAAAAGACGGCTCCTGTTGTCACACTGCGCTCGTGTGCAGGGCAGTCGGGTGGTGCCAATGCACTTGTGCCCAGTTTTCCTGAAAAGTTGAAATATCTGAAGATCGACGGTCGCGACGTCGTCCACACCAAGGACGACACGCTGTTTTTACGGCTTGATTCGCTGACCCCCAATTTGCGCGGGGCAAAGGTTGAAGTCTTCGAAGCCGACAACAATTTCGAACCATCTCTTGAAGCCATCGAGGGAGCCCGCGAAGTTAGTATTTTTCAGTCTGAGTTCAGTATCCCGCTGCCAAAGATATTCAAGAAGACCGACTCCACAGAGGGAAAGTTCATCATCAAAGTCTCGCGCTCGACGTCCGCGACTGATAATTCGGACGCATTTCCGCCATTGGTTATTTTCGGGCACAAAAAAGTGGGTCCGCCGTCGCGCGATTTGTTGATGAAGGTGAATTTGGCAACTCTGGTAGATGTTGAAGAGTCCGGTGGTGAGTACGACAAGGTCGACGACTGGACCAATGTGAAGATTGTCAGTGTTTCTGGCCACACCAACATTGTTCCAGGGCTTGCGGGCGGAACATTCACCATACGGTCGCCAATCTGCAACGACGGCGACGCTTTGGGGTTCAGCGTTCCAGCGTATTCAATGCTCGAGCCTGTCTTCAAAGATTGTGTCAAAGGAGTTGCGACATTCACCGCTGAAGAAGCGGGATTCATTCAACGCGCCGCAAAAATCAGGGCCGGTGCCCGACAGGAATGGTTCATTTTTATCAAAGATAAGTTTGGAAACATAAGTGAATCACTCAGGGACCCCAATGCTTTGCCGCCAAAACGCTTAAATGTCGTTACCGTCATCGTTGACATCGGCAGACCAGTCATATCTGATGGCACTGATTCAATTGTCATTGGCGACTTGGACTTTAAATTGGTCAGCGGCGGAACAACAAGTGCAATCAATGCGAGTAACCCTATAAAGAAATCGGATCTTGCGGCCGGAAAGGTTCAGCTTCACTTTGATGATTCAATCTCAGAAGGAATCTGTCTGCCATCTGGAACACCCTCGGATGAGGAGCGTGAGCTGAATGGTAAAATAGGAAACAATGCGACTTTTCTCCAGGGGCTCAGTGCGTTTGTCTTTCGTGATGATCTCAACCGGCTGAGCCTCAAATCAAAGGCTGCTGATGTCTCACGATACGAGGACATCGGTATGCTTATCTACAAATGGGTGATTGGTGGTACGTCAGACGCCGTCAGAACTGCGCCTGAGAGCAGCTTCACACGCTGCCGCGAGTCCAACGGAGCAATACCGGCCGCGCCCATCGCCGTGTCGCGGACGTTAAAGTTGACTGATTTTACCTTCAACGCAGACGATACGGCCGAGTTTTATATGCGGTACATGGACGTTTCCGGTTTAATATCAAATCCTATCCGCTACACAATTCCCAAGTGCCCGACATTGGGAGGAGGAAGCGGTGTGTGCTGGGACGATCCTCCGCCTCCGTAACCGGATAACAACAGGTCACGGACTCTGAATGTCTTCAATCCATACGACAGGCGCGATGCCGCCCTGTGCGTTGATGAGCTTAATCTGCACGGGAGCCTTCATGCGGAACCGTTGATCGTAGCCAGCACGGCGCGGACCCTCAAAAATCATTTTTTTGCCGTTTCCGTCGATCGCTTCAACGACCGAATCCAGACCATTGTGCACTCCGAACGAGACAGTCGTCTGTCCGACCCGGGCCTGAATGCGGGCAATGGTCATCTGAATAGGCTCTGCAATTCCTGTATTGAAAACCTCGCCTGCAAAGCCACCCACTCGAATTTCGTTGGGCAGGGCATCGGGGAGATTGAGTGCTTTTTGCACGTCGATGTCGGAGATAACTTTGGCAAAATGAATTTTGTGCGTCGACGCACCGTTGGGCGAAGTTTCTAAATCCGGCAGCAGGCTGGTGCCCTGATGAATTGCTATAAGTTGGTTGGTTGTCGAATTAATGAGTGGAGAACCGCTGGAGATTTCGGACAAGTCACAGTTGTGCCGTGCGGTGTCCGAGGGCTTTGGTTGTGAGAATATATTCACGATCGGACCAAAGACAATCCGGCAGTTCGCCGAGGTCATCGTGCTCGGATACCCGTTGAGTGTCGTTTTGGAGATCGCAACTGCATCGGCGCCCGCATGCTGTAGCTCTTGAAGCTTTGCTGCAGAAGCAAGATTGACGCTGGCGTCAGGGTGGCGGTCGACCTTGAAGACGGTCAGGTCATTTGAAATTTCCCGTCCCTTTGCGTGCGCCTCGCTGGCATTGCTGTAAATCACGTGCTGGCAGCGCGAGACGAGTGAATCGTCATCCCAGTGCACGACAGCCTGATTGCAATCATATGCGCCCAGAAAACAGTGACCCGCAGTGACGACGATGCCGTTCCCAACGTGTGTTGCTGCGCAGCGTTGGGCAACTGTTTTGTTTTTGAACAGATAGACTTCAACAATGCCCACAGCGCGTTGCGGACCACCGCCTGTCAACGACTGGGACGGTCGTCTCTTTTTTCGCTGACCGGCTTCCGCATCCGTGGATGCAAATGCGAAAATTCCTGTCGCAAGCCACAACGCCAGATGAGCTGCTGACTTCATTGTTGCCCCACACTGTGACACACGGCCTTGTTGATCATTCCCGCCATCTGTCGCGCACCAAAGACAGACGGATGCATAGTTTCGGGTTTCAGGAAATACGGAAAATTCTCAAAAAACTTGTCGACGTTCACCAAGTGAATGTTGTTGTCGGATTGCGAGGTCACAGCTCGCGCTGCGCGGTTTTCATATTGCATCGCTCTTTCGAGCGACTGCATAAACAGCGGGAGGTCTTTCACAGCCTTGAGTATGGCCCAGTTTGCCAGTGCCGAAATCAGACCTGATGGTGTCTTGCCTATGGCCGGTGCTTTTCTGGGTTCGGCCGCAGCGTTGAAGTAAACCGACGGGGGAATGCCATTTTCCTCAAGAGCCGTGCTGAGAATCTTTTCAAAGTCATCGTGGGCGACGCGCAGTGTCTCGAGCTCAGCGGCTGTATAGTAGGCGTTTGTCTCTTTATCGAAATAGGTTTCTTCATCAGCAGTGAGTGAATTCATTCCGACTGTCGACATCCGCCGCAGCCACTGGGCGAGCTGATCGGCCATGTTTTGTCCGGTCATGCTTGCAATGTACTGTCCGAAGACGGCACCGAGAATTGGCTCATATTTCTTTTGTGCAAAAACGGTCAGTGGATCATTGATGAGCCGCGCGAGCAGGATAGGCACGG
>JBEDKY010000036.1:0-5985 GCA_041171905.1 Pseudomonadota bacterium | reverse complement strand
ACCCAGATTGAGGGCAGCCAGGACAGCAGAGCCGAGAATTATTCCTGCAAGCAATTCAGTCCAGCGGATCGATGAGAACTGAATTCCGGCCAGTGGCAAGAAAAGCATCAGAATGGCAATTTGCACCGCGACAAGCGTCACGAGTCCGGAAATCTTGCCAAGCGCGATACCCAGGCGCGAGGCCGGAGAGATGAGAATGGCGCGGAGAAATCCGCTTTGCGCGTCTTCAATAAGGCTGATGGCACCGAAAAGTGTTGTGAACAGAACGCACATGACCAACGAGCCGCAATAAAAAAATTGCAGATAATTCGCGTTGCCGACGGGTGTGCTGACGACGTTGTTGAGGCCGAATCCAATGAGAAACCAAAACATCAGCGGTTGAGACACCAGCCCCAGCCAGCGTGAACGCTCTTTGCGAAAGCGCAACATGTCGCGTTGCCACAGAGCTGCTGCGACTTTAATGGTGCCGCCAATCATGTGGGTGCCTCCTCGGCTCTGACCAGCGTTTCTTCCGCGAACTGCAACAGTCTCTGCCAGACTGCATCTGAAAGGCTTGTTTTTCTGATGAGCACAGAATCCAGATGCGATTGGAGTTGATCGTGACCTCTCAGCGTTTCAAGGATTTGCGCAGCGTTTGCGGCGTGAATCAGAAGTTTGTCGTGTGCCACTACCGAGCCGCGCAATTGGGTCAGCCGCTGCAACTCTTTATTGAAGGATTCAGCATTTGTGTGAGTGCTGACTTCAAGGGTTTCTTTGGGTAAAAGATGAACGAGTGAATTTTGCGCAGCGTCAAGCGAGACTTTTCCGCCGTTGAGAAAGATTATTCTCTCAAAAAGCTTCAATTCTGCCGCATGGTGCGAGGCACAGATGATTGTCAGCTTTGGATGCATTCTGCGTGCCTCGGCAAGCACCGACCAAAATTCACGCTGTGCAATCAGATCGAGACCGACCGTCGGTTCATCGAGAAAGAGTACTTGCGGCTCAACAAGAAGTGCGCGAGCCAGGTCGGCCCTGCGTTGCTGTCCGCCCGAGAGAGTCTGGACAGTGCGGTTCAGGAGCTCATCGAGTTGCAGGGTGGTGTTGAGCTTTGCAATCGTGAGGTCGATGGTTTTTTTGCTGAGACCCCAGACTTTGCCAAACAAGACAAGATTTTCAGAGACGGTGAGTTTTTTATCGAGACAAGGGGTCTGAAATACGAACGCTGTCTTTTCTTGCGGTATAGTGCTGAGTCTTTTGCCCTGTCGAGCCTGCAATAAGCCTGCGAGTGAGAGCAGTAGCGTTGATTTTCCAGAGCCGTTGCGTCCGACCAATGCGACAGTTTCGCCCTCCGCGATGTCGAGTTCGTCGACACTCAGATCAGCGGATGCATTCTCGCTGTAGGCAAATATGAAATTTTGCAGCGACAGTATGGGTTGCGTCATTTCAGCAACAAAACATCAATTGCCAATCCGGCGGTCAGCACAGGCAAATAAACCAGCGAAGCAATGAAAAGTTGTTTCGCCCAGCGGGTGTGTTTTTCGGGATTGAAGCCGCGAGCGCTGAGAACGATCATCCACACGCCCAGTGCAAACGCGGTGACAGCGTACAAGTGGCTGGCCACTCCGAGTTTGGGCAGAAGCAGGCTGATGGGAACGAGCAGCAGTGAATAGGCAAGAGCCTGCACAGTTGCCGGACGCAATCCACGCTCACCAGGCCATGTTTTGATGCCGGCCTTTTTGTAGTCTTCCGCATGATTGACGGAGATAGCGATGAAATGAGGAATCTGCCAGATCAGCAGTATCGAAAAGAGCACGACTCCGGGGGCGGTGATTTCTCCGGTCACGGCCGTCCAGCCGAGCAGCGGCGGCATGGCCCCAGGAACAGCGCCGATGAGGAGCGCGTGTGGGGTAATTCTTTTGAGTGGTGTGTAGACGAGAACGTAACTTAAAAGAGCAAATAAACTCAGCAGTGATGTGGTCCAATTCACCCAAAATCCGAGTACAGCGACTGAGGCGATTCCAAGCAGTACAGCAAAAGTCAGAGCCGTCAGGGCGTTCATGCGGCCTGTCGGCAACGGACGCTGCGCGGTTCTCTTCATGAGTTTGTCGGATTCGCGCTCCCACCACATATTAAGTGCGTTGGCGGAGCCAACGGAGAACGCTGTTCCAAGCAGGGCGATAAGTAATTTGCCGAAGGACAGCTGATCGGGAGCAAGTGCTGCGCCGCCAAGGGTCATCAGCAGACAAAACAGCGTGATGCGCGGTTTGGTCAGCTGAAAATAATCGCGCCATGATTGAGTTGGCTGATTGAAAGCGACGTCAGACGTTGCACTCATTTTCCATACTTCTCTAATGATGCGGGAAGATACCCTATCGATCTGCAGTGGAGGTCTAGTGCCTTGTAAGAATTTCCGCAAACCTTATTTAGGCTCCTGGACAGCCCGCGGGCCTCACACTCTTTAAAGCCAAAGTGTGCGTCAGCAGGACGGTTTGTCAGGGCGGCGCATTCGGATGCTCTATTTTGGCCGGCCAAACAGTTATCCATCACGCGGGGAACAGCCCCCTCGCAGAGTGCCTTCATTCCGTCACACTTTGGCACCCAGGCAATGACGTTGTCGATGCATTGTTCTGCGTTTGCGCTTTGTCCCAGTTCTGTGAAGCGGGCATAGGTCTCAACGAGATGAACTTCAGTTTGGCGGTAGGTGAACGACGTCAGCACTGCCATCAAAATGGATGCGAGCGCGACAAGCCCCAAAACATACCAGCCCTTGTGGCGGGTGCTGCTGGTTGGTTGGATTTCCGTATTAGTGTTCGTCATTTCGGAGCCTTTCAAGCGGCGGTCGGTATCAACCGGCTTGAACCATAAACTCAGCGCGCTGGGAGCTCAAGCAGGGAATCGGCCCAATATCCGCTGAAAACTCCGGATTTGTCCGCGATCAAGACTTGGGGTGGTGCGCACTCAACAATCCGGCCGCTCTGCATGACCATAATCCTGTCGGAGTTCATGACCGTGTGCAGACGATGGGCGATGGTGATGATTGTGCAGCCCTCAAATTCGGTTTGAATTGTCTGCTGAATGAGGGCGTCGGTCTGGTTGTCGACGTTCGCCGTAGCTTCGTCGAGCAACAAAATGCGGGCATTTCTGAGCAGGGCCCGCGCCAGACAAATTTGTTGGCGTTGTCCGACACTCAAGTTTGCCCCGCCCTCTTGAATGTTGGTTGCAAGTCCCTGCGGAAGTTGCATGACGACCAGCTTCAGATGTGAACGTTCGAGGGCGTTGAGAACTTCGTCGTCCGAGTATTGTTCAAAAGGGTCGATGTTCTCGCGGAACGTGCCTGAAAACAAAATCGGATCCTGAGGGATGATTGCGATGCCGGAGCGCAATTGGCTCAACGGCATCTGTGTGATGTCGATACCGTCAATGAAAACAGAGCCGACCGGTGGTTCAACAATCCTGAAGAGTGTTTGGATTAAGGTGCTCTTGCCTGCGCCAGTGCGTCCGACAATACCGATTCTTTCGCCCGCAGAAATGCTTAGTGACAGACGCTCCAAAACGGCGGGCAACTCCTTGCGGTAGCGCAGCGTGAGCTGCCGAAATTCGACAGTTCCCGATGCCGGCCATTGCGCGGGTGGATTTTGTCCGTCCCATTTTTCGCTCTCGGTGTCTGCGTAGTGTGTGACCCGCTCGATGGCGTTCATACTGCTTTCCAATTCACTGACCATGCGCACAGCCCAGTTGAGCGCACCCGTGACAAGAAGCGCATAGGTGATCGACACACCAGCAAAAGCTGTGGTCATTTTGCCATGCAACAGCAGCGCCGATGCAGCAGCACAGCCAATCAGCAAGGCGCCGATAAACTCGAGTCGTGTGCCAAGCCAACGGTTGAGAGAAATCATTGTGTAGAACGCGCGCTGGTTGCCCTCAAACCTTCGGATGCTTTCGCGCACGAAGACACTCTCCCGGTCGAACGCACGAATTGTGCTCACGCCCAGAAGTGATTCGGAGAAATGCGCATAGACAGGCGAGCGCGAAATTGACTCGAGCCTTTTGACTTCGCGTGATGTCACGCGAAATGCATGTTGAATCTTGAAATAAATGAATGCCAGAGGAATCATCGCGAGTATCGCCACAGGTGTGGCGAGGGTCACGATTGTGAGTGTCGCTCCAATGGTGAACAGGCAGCCCAGCGCTTCCATCAGTACGCTGGGGATGTGCTGGTCTATGGCTTCTGTGTCTTTGCCAAATCTGTTCAAAATACGTCCGCTCGGTGTGCTCTCAAAAAATCCCATCGGCGCGCGCAAAACACCACTGAGCAGCCGTTCGTGCAGCGATTGGGCTGCCAGAACTCCGCCGCGCGCGGTCATGTGGGTTCGCAAATACGTCATCGCTGTCGCGGCAAAGCCCAAAAACGCCAACCCTGCCAGAAAAATCTCGACTGACCAGCTTTTGTGTGAAGTCCACCAAGCGAGCCATGAATCGGCTCCGGCGTTGAATATTTCACGCAAAATAAACAGTGCGGCGAGAATCCCCAGTGCTCTGCCTGGCGCGAGTTCTGCAAGGTATTTGGAATACAGCGCGCGTTCCACAGCTCCGACCTGCCGTTCTTCGTCGACGACGAGTCTGCCTGCGTTGGGATTGACGATGCGTGCGGGCGATTGCGCGGGCAAACCTGTGATGGGATGTTGCGGAGGCACCGATGGAACTGGGATTGAATCACCGGTCCGCGCACCTAGGGCAGCAGTGGCGCTCGTACTGACGTCGCTGTTCAACTCTGCCGCGGCCAGTGGTGAAAGAGCCTCCAGTTGCAGGCCTGCGACTTGCAGAGTTTGCGCGTCACGCTCGCGCAGTGCGTTGATCTCTTCTATCGACAATTCACGCACAGCGCCGTCTTGAATCCACAACACGCGATCCGCCTTTGCGGCGTGCTCTGCATTGTGTGTCACGAGTATGCGTGTTTTGCCTGCAAGAAGCGTGCGCAGGCAGTGTTTGAAGATGTTTTTTCCGACTTTACTGTCGACCGCGCTCAGCGGACTGTCGAGAAGATAGATGTCGGCATTGGAGAACACCGCCCGTGCGAGCGAGATACGTTGTTTCTGTCCGCCCGACAAATTGACGCCACGCTCGCCGATTTCAGTTTCATCGCTTTGCGCAAGCTGTGACAAATCATCTTCAAGAGCGCAGGCGGCAATCGCATTGCGATATAAAAATTCGTTTTCCGGGTGACCGAACGTGATGTTTTCACGCACCGAGCCATTGAGAATCCACGGCAGCTGTGAAACGAAAGCAAAGCGTCCGTGCGAACTCACCAAACTGTTTGAGTTTTCAAGTTCATTCATGAGAGTGTGGAGAAAGCTGCTTTTGCCGCCTCCCACAGGACCAAGAACCACGATGAACTCACCGCTGCGGATGTGCATATCGGGTAGGTGCAGAGGCGCCGACTGACCGCCCCAATGCACGCTGCCGGCGCGCATGCGAATTGCTCCGACGGTCAACGCAGTGTCACTGTTTTTCTGCGGCAGTTCGTCGCGCGCAAGAAATGATTCGATGCGGCTGGTTGCTATGTTGGCGTCGATGTAGCCGGAGAAGGTCATCGGCAGCTGCGACATAATTGGCCTGAGGATTCCGAAAAATGCGAGTGCGCTAAAGACGTCTTCCACATTCAGGGTTTGACCTGCGAGCAGTCGTGCGCTGAAAGTTGCCAGTCCGACGAGGATGGGTGTGCTGAGAAACAAGATATTGACCAGCGCATTCTCACGGGCAAGGCTGTGCAATTCAACAAGCTCTTGCCTGCGGATTTTTCCAATACGTGCGAGGAAGCTCTTTTCCCATGCGTAAAATTTGATGACGCGGATACCGTTGAGAATTTCGCTCATCAGGCTGACGCGGCGATCGCTGTGTTCCATGAGTCGTCGTCTGCCGGACATCATCTTTTTTGCACGCCGGGACGAAAAATAAAGCATGACGGCCATCATCGCGAGGCCTGCGAGTGTTGCCGGACCCATAATG
>JBEDKY010000035.1:0-6862 GCA_041171905.1 Pseudomonadota bacterium | reverse complement strand
CGCCCCACTCGAACCATGGAACGATGTCCAAATCATACTGATTGCCAAGAGCAATCCAGTCGGTCATCGGGTCGCGCTTGCCGTTGGCAAGGCCATAACGCTGCGAGATTTTGGGTGCGCCGTAACGGGCCATCACGTCGCTGACAAAAAAGGTTTCGCCTTTGTTCCAGACGACCGGATACAGCGCGTTCATGTTCAGCTGCGAGATGCGCGCCGCAAGGGATTCCATGTTGCCATAGGATTCCATCACCTTTGAGTCGACGTTGCTGACCCAAACCCCGCGCATTTCCACACCTGAGGTGAGGCGGCGCTTGCGCACCTTGCGTTGGGCTCCTTGGTCGTTGTCGACTGGCGCCGAAGCTTTGAAGCCCACACGCAACCATTGCTGGCATCCCTGAGTCGCCACTCCGGCTGCCAGCAACGTTGCAATAAAAGCAAGTAATGTCAGTGTTTTAGTGTTCTTCCTCATGCCGCCCTGAGCGCTGTCTTTCCTGTATGGTGGATAATCTCATACAGGTCGGTACCACGCTCGAGGAGAGCCTTCAAGTTAATGCTCACACGGAGGGCACGAAGTCCCTGAGCTCCCTGAACTTCGTCGATAAGATACTCCTCGACGTCCTCCATGAGGCATTCCTGTGCGGCAAGGAAGGTAAAGTATTCCATGTACTCAACCCGCTCGCGCTCCTGCGTGAAGACAACTGAAAGCTTGCCGGGCTGACTCAGGCGCTCCTGAGTGCCCTTGATGACCGCGCGGTCGACACGGCGCTTGAGCATCTCGCCACGGCCGTCTGCTCCACCGTCGACGTGAAACTGCTTGTCGTCGAAGTCGAACTGAACGTTGACCGGAGTGTCCTGCACGACGATCACGTGTGTGAGGTCGAAAGGCACTTTCAGGTTGGGCTTCATGCGTGCCGATTCCGCCGCGCATCCGCACATGACCATCAACTGCCACAGGCGAAGGTTCTTGAGATAAATCTCGTTGAACTCGCGTCCCTTGACGAGCGACTGACCGATGAGAATCGTATGCTCGAGCGACTCGTTGCAGTGCTTTTCAAAATAGTGCGGGAATATCTTTTGCGCATTGACCTGCTGGTTCTTGAGATAATTCGACAGCGTCGAGGTGACTTCCATCACGCTGGCATCGAACTCGCGGCGGCGCAGGTAAACGGTGCGCGATTTGTCGTCGAGCTGCTTCCAGTAGGCGTTGATCTTCTGAATGAGATTCAGATTCCAGCCGCGCACGTGATTGAAGACAGGCTCAACCTCAGAAGCAAGGAATTTGCTCGCCGCCATCTCGTCGCCGGCAGTCAGCTGTTCGCTGATGCGCGCATCGAGTTTTTCAAGCCGGAAGCACAACTCGCGCAAAAAGGGCATCGGCCGGTTTTCGTAGGCCATCTGCAGAACTTCGAGCGCGAGTCCGATTTGCGTGCGGAGGTCGTCCTGCACGGCCTTGGAGCGCAGTGCCGCAGAATTGCGGATGGTGCTCAATGCATAGAGCGGATACACATCTTGGAAGAAGATGTTCTTCATTTCCAAAGATTTGCTGCCTTCGGCGCGCTCGGATGCGAGCTGGGCTTCCTCGTGGAAGCGCCATTCGACAGTCGGATGAATCGACGTGCACTGCTCGGAGATGATCGACTGCACTGCTTGCTTGACGTCGTCAATGCGACGCTTGCCAGCAAGGCACAGGAGCGGCATAAGATCGAAAATTTTCTCAGCAACACTTTCGTTGAGGTCATCTTTCTTGGGAGATGCCACATCGAAGAAGCCAATGTGCTGATCGTCGAAGAACAGCGGAAACACTGCAAGAGAACGTGCGCCCTGACTGAGAAGGTCGGACTCAATCTTCGAACGGTCGGCGCTCGAGGCGATATCCAGACAGACCAGTGTGCGCTGCTGAGAGCGGGCACGCTCGAGGACATCGTTTTGCAATGCGAAAAGTGAACCTTGGAGATCTTCCCTGTTGTAACGCTCGACAGTCACACCGTCAGTGCCCTTGCGATCGGCGCCGCCGTTCATGCGGGTGCGTGAAAGAAGTCCGCCGACGCTGGTGCTCAGACCTACACTCAAATGAGGTCTGCGAAGAATCTGCCGGATGGCACCCTCGACCTTGCCAAGAAGGACTCCCGGTTCGACAGAATCGCGCTCGGTGAGCGCGCGCTGGATGTCGGTGAACGCATTTTGATCAGTGATGTCGTTGGTGCGGTAGAATGCAAAGCCATGGAACTCGAACCAGTTTGCAGGCAGCAACTCGCGCCACTTCTCTACGTCGTTGACGTCAGCAAGCAGCTCGCGTTTGATTTTTTCATCCAACACCTTCGGGCCGCCGACGTTGACGACATCGCAGAAGCTCGGCTCCATGGTGACGCTGTGGAAACGGTTGAGGTTTGTATTTTTGTCTTGCGTAGAAAAGACGACTGGACGTGTGCCCATCTCGATTTCGATGCCATAGAGACGACGAAGAATCGTCGAATAGGCAAGTTTGATGCGCTGATTCAGCCACGCATCCTCGCCAATTTGGCAACTTGCGGCAAAGCGGCCGTTCTTGTCGAAGAAGGCATCGAAAAACGTGTCGGAGACCATGACGGGCTGCACGTGAAACGGCAGCACGGCCCCGCTGCTTTCAGGATTCTTGAAGCCCGAAGACCACAAAATGCTCATCATCACTTTAATGAGTGACTCGTGGGTCTGGACGACTTTGGAGTCGGTGATGGGCTGAGCGAGTTCAGGTGCGCGTTCAAGCCGACGCATCACATCGGATGCGATTTTGGAAACCGTCGGCTCCTGCGAGGCGACCAAACCTGCCCAGTAGCGCACCAAGGGCCCCATGCTCAAAACACATTTGAATGGAAATTCCTTGGTGTCTTGCATGACCCTAAGATGCGGAACCAATCTTGGACCTTGGCCTTGAAACATGGCGTTACCCCTCGTCTGGCAAATGACTCAAATCTAATCGAAGCGAAGCGTTCATCCTAAGACGTCTACTGTTCGGCTTGCGCTCTCAACAGTTAAGCCGCTGCAAAGGAACAATTGACACGCTGCAATTCATTAACAGGAAGGAATCGTCAGCGAGGACAAGACGAATCCGGATTCCGGACGTCCGTCTGTGCAGACTCCCCTCACCTGAGTCCAGCTTCCTGCTGCGTTTACCCGCTCAACTTGTGTGCCAAGTGCGATCTTGCAAACAACACCGCCCTTGGGAGCGTCTCTTAAATTAGCGGGCACTGCTGAGATCATTTTTAATTTTTTACACTCCGCAAACCTTACCAAATCGGCCGGCGGTGTGGCCTGAGAATTTGCGCGGCTGGAGCGGAGCGGCATGACCGCGCCGGCTCCGTCGGTCACCACGGCCTGCGAGTTTTTTATTTCAGCGAGAATCTCGGGAATGACCACCAAAGTGACGGATGAATTCGCCGGATCAAAAATTGGTATTTCGCTGATTGCAGCCGAAAATGAAGTCAAAGAGCCCTGCTCGTTGCGAGTCCGGGCAATCCAAGGTGTCGCCATCCACTTGCTGGAAAAACCCTGTCTGAACCACGCAAGAGGGATCATGTGCGGACGCCACGGACGATTTTCCGGCCGATGCCAATTGTTGTGCATCAACTGAAGGTGATCGTTGCTGTCGACGTCTGCAACAACTCCCATATGAAACGAGGAGGCTCCACCCGAACAATCGGGGTTCAGGCATCCGCTCACGAGCGTGCCGACAGGCACACTGCCCGCGAAATAAGACTCGATAATTTGCGCACTGGAGCGTGCGTCTCTTGGTAACGGAATGATCCACCCGCCGCGTGCGCGCACCTGCCCGATGACATCACTCAACAGTGGTGAACTGTATGAGTTTATTCCCGCCATCTCGAGCACGCGCGAGATGTTGTTTGCTGACTGCTCGGGGCGGGCGAACTGATTTGCCTGACTTTCCTGCTCTGCGGCCCAGCGCAAAGCTGCGGCAAAAATATTCTCGCCGCTCGGAGTTATCCTGTCAAAACGGTGCTTTCTGAGCATCTCTTCTCGGTCATAGGAGACAACACCAACCGGCGCAATATCTACATCCTCGGAGAAGTTGAATGTTCGCTCTTTGCAAGAAAAAATCATCAGGAATGCAAAAAGTGCCGCCGCATGCCGAAGGGGTTGTCTTAATGATTTTTTGCCAAAACGACCGCGCAGCAAGGTAAACCTCCCGTATTGAGAGGCTAGCATGCGCATGGCGAAGTTTAACGGGAAGTTTTTCCTCGTCAGCACTCAGGCACTAACCGGCCATCAAGGCTGACTCTGCTGCGGGAGTCTTGTCGAATGCCGTATCGACAACCTCCGAGGAAGGCCAACGCACAATCATCATTGTCACGTCGTCGGCGTATTCTTCCTCACCCCACAGCCCCTTGGCCTCGGTCATGATCTGTTCACGTATTTCCTTCACCGGACGCCCCGACGAGAGCAGATCATAGAACCGGCGCTTGCTCATCATCTCATTCTTGGGACCATGGTTCTCGAGCAGACCATCGGTGTACATTGCGAACAAATCGCCTTGCTCCAACTGCAATTTTTTCACCGTTATGCTGCGATCGAGCGAGACTCCCAGCGGGTTACCGGTTGATGTCTGCGGCGATATTTTCTTCGCTTTGCTCTTGTACCAAAGCAGCGGAGTGTGGCCCGCACTGGCGTAATACAGCTCACCCGTTTCGGTGTTGAGCGAAACAAGACACATGGTCATCAGACGAGCCGACTTACCGACACTCATGATCGCGCGGTTGAGAATCGAAGCCATGAATTCAAGACGCTCCGTCTCGCCCATGGTCTCGCCGGCTTTGACGATGTCCATCACCGTTTGTGCTCCCATGAAAGAGCCATAGGCAACACCCGTCATGATCGCGGCAGGAACACCGTGGCCCGTCACGTCACCAACCAACCCGTGCAGCCATGGTGATTCGTCTGTCTTTTCGAAAAACAGCCAGTCACCACCGCAGCGTGTCGCAGCTTCGTAATGGTAGTCGAGTTCCGCGTTCATCACCGGACGACCAGAAGGAAGGAGCGCTTCCTGAACGGCCTGTGCAGTGAGAAGTTCGTTTTCGAATTGGGCGTTCTGCAATTGTTCTTCCTGGAAGTCGACCATCACCAAGGCGTGTTCGAGCGATGCCGACAAGAGCGTCATCAAGTGCCGCTCGGTCGGGGTGAGTGTTTCTTCGGGAAAACCGTCGAGCAACAAAAACAACTTCGGCTTTCCACCGGCAAAAATACGGAAGACGACCTTGTGGTCGATCATGGAGGCTGATTCTTTGTCTTGAATTAAGGCTTCAAGATCGATGCCAGCTTCCTCGGCCGGAACGATGTTGACCTCGGGAACCACGACTCCGCTTGTGACGTAGTCAGCGACTCCCTTGCACTCGCCGGTCTTGTTTTCGAACACCACGACCACAGCGTCCATATTCGTGCGGAAACGCACGTACTGGCGAATTTCGCGAATGAAGAGGCGGATGCAATCCTCGCGTTTGGACACCAAGGTCATCTCTTTGGAGACCCTGTGGTTGAATTCGAGGTTTGCGCTGATCTGTTTGAGCTCACCCTCGCGGATCTGCAGTCGCTTGGCCATTTGCTGGAGTCCGCGTGCAACGAAGTTGAGCTCTTCGTCGAACTTGACGTTAAATGTAATGTCATAGTGACCTGCAGACACCTTGAACATCGCATTGACGATTTCACGCAATGGACGCAAAAGGCCGAGCAGGAGGAAGTCAGTGACGAGAATGACCATGCCGACCAGACACAAAGCAAGAATTGCGGCCAGTCCGGCAAATTTGCGGATCGGCGCGTTGAGCGATGCGAGCGAGGTTTCCACGAAAACAATCACGTTTGTTCCAGGAATTTCACGGAATGAGATAATCCACTCGGACTTGCCGTCCGTGTAGCGCGTGAAACCCTCACGCAAACCACTCTTGATGAACTTCTTGGTTCCCGGCCGAGTGGAAAAATTCTCCGCATTCACATCGCGCTGGTCATAGGACGAAAGAAATTGTCCGAAAGCGTTGGAAATATAGCTCTTGCCGTCAATACCCTCAAAGAGACGCACATTGGGGTCGAGCTCGGTACGCCAGAATTCTTCTCCGTCGTGACGACCAAAGACATACACTTTGTCTTTAAAACGGCCCACGAAAACCTGATCTTCGGCCGGCATCTGTGGCAGACCATAGCGAGTTGCCATTTTCGATTCGTCGGCAGATCGAACAGTCAGAATGTCCTGCCGAGGGAGATTGGAAAAATACAATTTAAGTCGCGTCGCGACAGCACTCGTCTTGAGGTAGTGATTTTCATAAACGTAGGAAAGCTTGTCGGTGCGGTAGAGCGAAATACCGGTGACAAGCAACGCGACAATGCTTACCACCAGAATAAAAGTTTGAACGAAACTCAAACGGCTTTTCAGACTGCTGCGTTCCCACAGCGCCAGAAAGTCGAAAATTCTGAACAACGCCTTGTTCGTCAGTTTTTCATTTTTTCCGTTGAGTGGGAGATTCATTGAAAAATTCTCACCCCCTCAAACCATCGGTCATCCTCTGGAAGATAGTCTTCTTCATCGCGCTTTATTGCACGAATGACTATCGGAGGAGACGCGTACAATTCGTCGTCGGACATCGCCTGAAAAACAAATAAGCCCGGTTTCTCGATCGGCACCCGTGCAAAACCGGCAGAACCGACCGATGACCATTGCGGCTCCAATTCTTTGCCCTTCCACAAATAGCCCCACAATTGTCCGTTGCGCGGAAGTTGGTCGAAGGTCACGGGAATGGATGTGGGAAATTTTTCAGCGTAGAGCTCTACGAAAGGCCCAGGATAGCGGATGGGCATGGTCCGCGTATTGCGGACAATCTTGAGA
>JBEDKY010000034.1:0-12109 GCA_041171905.1 Pseudomonadota bacterium | reverse complement strand
CTTTAAAGAAGGCCGTTATAGGGTTTGATTTTTGCTACGGCGCTGGTCGGAAGGGCGACTGGAATCACTTCAATCAGGCGGCGGCGAAATTTGGTTTTGATGCCAGACGCGCAGAAGTCATGCTGGTAGATGGTGTCCCAGTGTCGTCGTCTCGCATCAGAACTGCGGTGCACGCGTTGGATTTTCCGCTCGTCGAGAAACTCTTGGGACGTCCCTACTCACTGTCGGGTATTGTAGTGCAGGGTGATCAGCGCGGCAGGTTGATCGGTTTTCCGACCGCAAACCTGGGATTGGAGCAGGAACTTCCGCTTTTGCCTCCTTTTGGTGTCTATGCGGTCGATGTGTTTCTGCCGAACGAACTCACTCCCCGTCACGGCGTTATGAATTGTGGAGTCCGGCCGACGATTGCATCCGGTCTCCGTCTTCAGATTGAGACGCATATTTTGGATTATTCGGGAGATCTTTACGGAAAGAAAATCACATTTTGCGTGCGCAAATTTATTCGTACGGAAATGAAATTCTCGGGTCTTGAACAGCTGCGAGAGCAGATACAGAGTGACGTCGGCGCTGCGCGTACATTTTTCGGAGTTTAAATCCATGGCAACGATTCACCTGCTTCTCGTCAGGCATGCAGAGGCCGAAGACGGATCGCTTTTTGGCGACGACTCCCAGCGGACACTGACTCCGCGCGGACAACGCGAAGCAAACACTCTTGGAAGACTGCGTAAGGTATTGTCCTTGCCAGCGCCGGACGTGGTTTTTACGAGCGGGTACGAGCGCGCTGAGCAGACTTTGGAACGAGTGTTGGAAGGACTGACGTTGCGCGTCGTCCGAGATTTCAATTTCTCTCCAGAAGGTTCAGTCAGAAAGGCTTGGGAGTTGATTCTGGCGGATGCCAATAAAGAGGCAGCTACAGAGAATCGCAACCGTGCCATCTGGGTGGTCGGACACAACCCCAATATTGAGCGGCTGATTGGCCTGATTTCAACCGACTTGGGTCTTGTGCTGAGGCCATTTCGCAAGGCATCAATTGCATGGTTGAAGGTCAGAGATGTCGAAACCGAACGGCCGGTTGCTGAACTTATTGCCTACCTTCCGCGACCTTCCGAGTGAGGTGAAGGATTTTCCGTGCCGGAGTCATGGCATGAAAAACAGGTCTGAGCGCTGCTTTCGGGCTTTGTTCTAAGCTCCCGAGAGGTCATGCCTTGCAGGGAGGATTTCGTGAATACGAATTCGCGCCTCAGCCGAAGCTCACAACGAGCGAAAACCAAGTTGCCGGTTCGTCAGCTGGATGATCCCGAGTTGTATCTCAATCGGGAATTGGCGTGGCTGACGTTTAATGATCGCGTTCTCCGCGAATCCGAAAACCGCGATACCCCACTCGTCGAGCGGATCAAATTTTTGTCGATCTTCAGTTCGAACCTCGATGAGTTTTTTATGGTTCGACTCTCGGGATTGTTCAAACTTCTTGAGAATCAGGAAGCGGGTCAGGCACTGTCCAAACAGCCGCAGACGGGAATTGACGTTGAGGAAACACTCGACGAGGTGTCGATTTTCATCCGCCGACAGCTGAAGCGAGCGTACGCAACATTTCAGGGTAGTTTTCTTCCTCTGCTGCACGATGAGGGCGTTTCGCTCCTGCGCGTTCACGATTTGAACAAAAGCGAACAGGAGAGGCTTGATCAGGCGTTCGAGGATCAGATTTTTCCTATTCTCACGCCGCTCGCTGTCGATCAGGCACACCCATTTCCCTTTCTGTCCAACCTTTCATTGTATATCGCCGTGACCTTCAAGGAACTTGGCGACAACGGCGAACCATTGCTCGCGTTTGTTGAGGTTCCGCCAAAGCTTTCGCGCTTTATGAGCGTGCCGTCACGCGCTCGCGAGCACCGATTTGTCGCCATCGAAGATGTCATCCGCCGTCACCTCGGAAAATTGTTTCCTTGGAGTGAAGTCGAGGATGCCTATGTTTTTCGCGTGACGCGAAATCTCGATTACGAGCTGCTCGAAGGTGAAGTAAAAGATTTGATGAAATCGATTGAGTTCGAATTAAAAGACCGCGCGCAGCGGTTTGTCGTTCGCATGGAAGTTGAACAAGGGATGCCGGAAAGGCTCCGTTCACGCTTGCGTGCACAACTGGAGCTTGAACTTGGCGACGTGTACGAGTGTCCAAGTCTTCTCAACCTGCGCGACTTGATGTCACTCACCAAGTTGGAATTTCGCACAAACCTGAGAGATACGCCGTTCAGTCCAAAGATGAACCATCGTCTCAGTGAGGAGCGCGATATTTTTGATGTCATCCGTGAGCGGGACATTCTTCTTCATCATCCCTACGAGAGCTTTTCGAGTGTACTTGAGTTCCTCGGAAAGGCTGCGGAAGATCCAAATGTGCTCGCAATCAAACAGACGCTTTACCGAATTGGTGGTGACTCGCCAGTCATCGATGCCCTTGTCAAGGCTGCCGAACAAGGCAAACAGGTGACTGCAGTGGTCGAGCTGAAGGCTCGCTTTGATGAAGTCAATAATATTGCGTGGGCGAGGCGTCTTGAACGCGCAGGAGCACATGTGGTGTTTGGTTTTGTCGGTCTCAAGACACACGCAAAGTGTGCTTTGATCATCCGCCGTGAGGGCCACCATCTGCAGCGCTATGCGCACGTTTCAACAGGAAACTATAACAGCAGCACATCGCGTCTTTACACAGATTTCGGAATGCTGACCGCAAACGATGCGCTTACTAGCGATCTTGCGAAGCTCTTCAATCTTCTCACCGGATTCAATCTGATCGCCTCGGAGTCGAAGTTGTCGCGTCTGCATGGTTGGTCGGATTTTGCCATGATAAAGGTGGCTCCATTTGGTTTACGCAATTTTTTCCTTGAGCTGATCCGTGAGGAAATCGGCCTGCACAAGGCCAAGGGTGGTGGGCACATTGTCCTCAAGATGAATTCAATGACGGATCAGGCGCTCGTCCGCGCGTTGTATGAAGCAAGTTGCGCTGGGGTGCGGGTCGATTTGATTGTGCGCGGCGTCTGTGTGCTCCGTCCGGCTGTTGCCGGCGTTTCCGAAAATATCCGAGTGGTCTCGATTATTGACAGATTTTTGGAGCATTCGCGTGTTTTCTATTTTCGAAATGACGGCAAGTCAAAAGTCTTTTTGGGCAGCGCCGACTTCATGCCTCGCAATATGGACAAGCGAGTTGAGGTAGTCTGGCCTGTCGAAGAGGAACACCTCAAGGCAAAAGTGGTCGAAGTCTTGTCGCATTGCCTCCGCGATAATTGTAAGTCGCATGTGATGAGAAGCGATGGAACATATTTGCAGAATGCACCACACCGCACAAAGAATTTTCGCTCGCAGGAGCGGTTGATTGATTTTGCCCGACTCGAGAATGTTCAACCTGCGCGTCTGAGGGATTCACTGCGCGTGCTTGAACATCTGAATGACAAGCCCGAGACGGCTGAGCTCGTTACGTTGCGGATGTCTAAATGAGTGCTCAAGCGGGTTCGCAAAAGGGTGTGGTCAAAGGAAGAAATATCGCGGTCATTGACGTCGGCTCCAACAGCACGCACATGCTTGTTGCAGAAATACAACCCGAGGGCACGTTTCGCGTTCTTGAGTCAATGAAGGAGCAGACACGTCTGGCAGCCGATCTCGATGAGAGACTGTTGCTTGATGCCAATGCGCTCAACAAGATGACCGATGTGTTGAAGCGCATGCGTGATGTTGCGGCACGCTTTGATGCTGGCATCCGCTGTGTTGCGACACATGCATTGCGCGAGGCACGCAATGGCAGCGAATTTGCGAGCAGGCTCTCGCGCAAATCGGGAGTGCGGGTTGACATTGTTTCCGGCCCTGAAGAGGCGCGACTTGTTTCTCTGGGCGTGCGCATGGGTTTGCCGATTGCTTCACAGGCCACACTGATTGTCGATGTCGGCGGAGGGTCGACTGAAATATTGCTCTGTCAATGGAATGAAGTGCGGTTTGCCACTTCGCTCAAGCTGGGCGCCGTGCGGTTGACGCAGAAATTTCTCAAAAGCGATCCGTTTACTGAAAAAGACCTGCGTTCTTTGCAGGAGTATGTCGTGAGTCGATTGGAGCCCGTCAGTCGTGAAATTCGCAAACTTGGATTTGATCTGGCGGTCGGCTCGTCGGGAACGATTAAATCTTTGCAGATGCTCGCCATGGCAAGTCGTGGCGTTGAGGTGCCCAAGGCTTTGCATGGAACTGAGCTCTCGAGTGAGGACCTGGTCGCGACTTGTGAGTTGCTGTTCAGGAATCGTTCCGTACAGGAGCGGCGGCTGCTTCCCAAAATGGATGCCAAACGCGCGGACATCATTGTGGCCGGCGGTATGGTTTTGAAGGTTCTTGCCGAGCTTGCTGGCGTGTCGTCCTTTAAGGTTTCTCAGACTGCCCTCAGGGAGGGGCTTGTCATCGACACGATATCGCGTGAAACCTCCTGGCTGCAGGGAGAGGCTGTGGACGTCCGGTGGCAGAGTGTCCGTGAGTTTGGACAACGACTGCGCATCGACGAGTCTCATGCGTGGCACATCACGAGCCTGACTCTGTCGCTTTTTGATTCATTGGAATTTAGGAGCCACCCTGGGCTGGAGTGGCGAGAGCTGCTCCGTTGTGCGGCATACCTGCATGAGTGTGGGAAATTTGTTAATAAGTCAGGTTTTCACAAGCACTCGCAGTATCTTATCACCAACTCCAGCTTGATGGGTTTCAGCCAAAAAGAGCTTGAAATCATTGGTACACTGGTGCGATTTCATCGCAAGCGTGTGCCGCGTGCCGATGAGGATATTTTTGAGCATCTGGATTCTGCGGAGATGGAGTTCGTGACGAAGCTCTCTGCAGTGTTGCGACTCGCAGCGAGTCTGGATCGCGGTAGGGTCGGTCGCATTCGCAAAGTGCGGTTCTCTGCCGCGCGCCCCGGAAAATATGTTCTGAGCGTGTGGGCGCACAATTTGTCCGAGGCGGGTGTTGAGTTATATGACCTTGATTGCGAAAAGGCCCCTTTTGAAAAGGCGTTTTCGGTGCAGCTTGAGGTTCGTATGGAAGACGTCAGAAACTGACAGTTGCTTGACGTACGGAGTAATAAGAGCAGTGGATTCTGTCGAAGGGCAGTCCGACAATGAAAAGGAGCGCTTTCTTTGCTGAAGGGAGACGGAAGTGAGGGGCAACGCTCGGTTTAGAATGGGCGAACTCAATAAACTCAGCGGGTCACGCAGAACGATGTGGTTCTGGCGTGGTGTCTTTGTTTCTGCAGTTGCCAATTCGGTTTTGGCCGCAGCTGACCTCAACATCCAGTCGGAACCCGTTTGGTCCAGCTTGACCGAAACCATTGAAGTCGCAGCTCTCAACTCGACGGAGTCTGGCTTTCCTTTGACTGAAGTTGAGCTGGACGCGGCCGATGCACCTGTCGCGGTGAGCACCGCGCAGACTGAATCCCAAGCGATTGTGAAGATCGATGTGCGCACTCTCTCGGGATTGAGGCTCAATGCAGAGACGGACGCCGTGCAGGAAGTTGCAGTCCAGCGCGATATTTTTGCTTCCGCTGCGGATGCCAAGCAGAGCGGCCAAATTACATTTCCCTCCGACGTGCCGCGCAGTGAAGTACTGCGGGTGAGCAAAACTTTCCACGGAATGGTGCAGGAATCGTTGCGGCAGTCTGTCGGTTTGCTGTCGAGGGATTTTGTCGGGAGCCTCGCTTCTACGGAGCCAGTCTCCGAGGAGCGATTGGCGGAACTTGAAACGACTCTGCTTGATGAAATGGATGCTGAGAGCGGCTATGCAATTGGTCAGGATGTCGACTCTGAAGTCGAGACTGCAGGGTTTGATCCTTTCAAAACCTACACGGTTGTGAACGGACGTGTGCACGCGGTCACTCCGACTCAGGTCGTTCGTTCGTATACAGCTCAGGAAGCTGCGCGTGCTGTCGAGTCGGCGCCGGCGACTGTCATCGCGGACGCTGTGAAATCCTCCAAAAACCCACAGACTTTGGAAAAGACCGTTGCTGATCGGGCGACAAGCGAGAATCTGGAATTGCCTGCTGAGCAAGTAAGCGATCAGCTCAAGAGCATTTCTCCTCAAACATCCGTTGCGTCGATCGACTCCAATCCTGCGCAGGCTGACCAGGTGACTGTGCGTGGACGGGTTGTTGTTCCTGCCGGTTATGCAAAGGACCGGGCTGTGTTGCGCATGGCTGGCACCTCGTTTGAGGTCCAGACGGACGTTTCAGGCGGATTTGAATTGCGCGACGTTCCGCGCAATACGCGCTTTGAACTTTTGGCGTGGCACCTGGACGGAAGCCTCACTCGCAGGCTGATTCCCGTTGTTGCCTCGGGCCGTGAAAAGAGCATCGAGATAAATCTGCAAAAAACCAGCGACGTTGATCAACTTGCTGCCTCGTTTTCTTCGCTGCATCAGATGAATTTGGGTGGCTTTTGTGCACGTGTGGAGCATGAAAATCCAGCTGCTTTGACGGGCGGACAGGTGATGGTGAATGCGGGCCGAAAGACCTTGCAGGCACATTATTTTTCGGCCAACGCATTGCCGACAACTGAATTGTCGGAGCTCTCGGAGGATGGCAGGTTTTGCGTTTTCAACATCGATGAGAGCGTGGTTGACGTCAAAGTCGCGCTCGTCAACGGCGCGCGCCGGCAGTTTGTTGTACACGTTGAGCCCTCTACTTTTGAACACGATTTGACCTTCGACATGTCCGAGGCGATGTATCGCAAGGTATCTCTGCTCGAGCCGCTGGACACACAGCAGGTGCTGGAGCTCTCCACCCAGGGTGTGAGTCCTGAATTTGGAGACAAACGCCTGCGCGATTGGTTGTTCGGCTCTGACATTCCCGTCTGGACAAAAGTGTCGCGCTTTTTGCTCCAGTCGGATGCTGCTTATTCCGCGGTGCGTCCGGCCGCAGAAGACGTTCAATACTTTCCGGGTGGTCAGGAGATCATCGAGGTCAGGCTTTCGGCTGACAACCCCGGTGCGCCTTTGTCGCGTGTGCTTTTGTCGCGCGATCAGCTGATGTCAGATGCAATGTTGAGACAGATTGAAACACTCAAGTCGAGAATTTATCAGGACCGATCAGAATCTGTGTCGGTGCCGGCACTTGATGCTGAAGCCTGGGATGACATTGTATCCCAGCACGTGGATGTTCCCCATCTGCAGGAACAGACTATCGGTGGACTTTATCTTTCGTTGGATTCCTTGGCGTTGGGACAGAATCCCGAGGAGATTGTTGTCAGCGTGCGTGACACGTGGTCCGGAAAAGACGTGTGCAAGGTCGTCACACTGCGCGGCTCGAAAGACATCAAAAAGACCCGTTATTTCCGTGCTGTGTGTGGTGCCAGCCCTGGTCAGTATGCTCTGGTTGTCGAGGACCGCGGCGGCAGTCTGTTGTGGTCCGACATTGTGAGAATACGCGCCGGTGATGTTCAAACAGTGACAGTGCTCGACCCAAAATTTTAATTCTCAATTTACAATCAAGCAGGGAACCTCAAGTCCGGAGTGAAGAATGACGTCCCTGCGTCGTGTCATGCGAATCATGCTTGGTGTGCTGTCACTGTGTTACTTTTCAGTCCCTCATGCATATGCCCAAAAGCTGCGTGAAAAGCTTGCGGCCCAAGACGGGATCTTTTCTTTTGTCGAAGTGAATCCAGCGGATCTCATGTGGGGCCGCTATCGCCTGGCTCATGAAAACTTCATCTTTGAAAGTGTCTCGTTCGCGTGGCTGGGTGAGGTTCAGGAGACGCGCCGAAAAAATCGGTTTCAGGAGCGCAGCCTGACGGCCGGATTGAGCCTTCAGTATTATCCGCAGTCGGTTTCTCTGATGGGTCCTTTTTTCCGCGCTGAGACGGATCTCACAATGTCCGACGTGACAGAGAATGGGGACCCCAAGAGAAGTGCACAAAGCGCTTACATTTCGACACTCAAAATGGCAGGTGATATCGGGTGGCGGGTGCGACTCAGCGATCGACTTACCGGCAGCGCAGCCTATGGATTGAGAACAACCTTGCCGCAGGTTCTTTGGAGCAATGACGAAGCATTGGGCCGCAGGTGGCTTTCGGATGGTGATAGCCTGGATATGCGCGTGCAGATAAACCTTGGAATTATCCTATGAGATTTGCTCTGCTGCGGCGCGTTGATCAACACCTTGTCGAGTGCTCACGGCTTCGCGGGCAAGCTTGTCACAGAGCTCGTTGAGCGGATGGCCCGCATGACCCTTGACCCACTCCCAACTGAGCGAGTGAACCCGTTGAAGATGGCAAAGGCGAAGCCAGAGGTCTTGATTCTTTACTGGTTCTTTTGAGCTGGTTCGCCAACCATTGCGTTGCCATCCTTCGAGCCAACCTTCGGTGAAAGCATTCTTGACATATGTGCTGTCGGTGACGATGTGCACGCTCGTGGGGCGTTTAAGAGCTTCGAGACCGGAGATCACGCCCATGAGTTCCATGCGGTTATTTGTTGTTGCCGGCTCGAAACCAGACATCATGCGTGCCTGATTTCCGGAAATGAGGACGCAGCCCCAGCCACCGGGTCCTGGATTTCCGGAACACGCTCCGTCCGTGTAAAGTTGCACTTCAGCCATGTTCTGACCTCTTGAGATGTTCAGAACGCTATACTCTTGGAGCTGCGAATGCAAAATGAGTCGCGTCGTAAATCAGCGTCAGCCGCAACTTGCAGACGTTTTTTTGTTGCCGCAGCGTGTTTTGTGTCTTGTAGCGCACTTGCCGACCTAAAGGATCGGCAGTCCTTTCGCCCTGTGGAGTGGGAGAGCGATTTTGTCAGTGAAAATTCGCTCAGCATCGGCGCATTCGCACTTACTCCTGGTGCCAAGATCGTCGAACTTCAGGGACAAAACGTCTATGCCGCATATGGTTTACAGTTGACACAATATCTTCGCGACGATTGGAATGGTCGGGTTGGTCTGCATTTGGGCCGGACGGGGCCGAGGCAAGGTCAATACGTGTGGACGTTCATCTCGAGTGACCTTCAGCGCCCGCTGATCCCCGAATCACTTTATCAATCCGGGCCTTTTCGCTTTTTTCGCCCGCTGATTTCCTTCGGTCTGGGAGGTGTGTCGCGTTGGCAAAACTCTGGACTGGGCTTAAATGTGGTACCGACGCTGCGATATGAATTATCCGAACCAGTGGCTCATGTGGGAACTCAGCTTTTGTTTCCGTTTTCGGATGAACTGATATTCTCGTTTGAGTATCGTTTTTTGCAAAGCGTACGGGTGTCGCGTCACCGCGGCAGCACGTGGGGAGCCTCTCTCATTTGGGGAAAGATCAACTAAATGTCCGCATTTCAGCGCAACAATCTGGCTACTATTCTCGTGAGAATCCTCGCGCTGGCAGCAATTTTTTTCAGCGTGACCGCTTCAGTGTCGCGAGTCGATGCTTCTGACAGTGCGCTCAGGGCGAACAACCGTGTTGTGACAAACCGGGCAGTGTTGACTGTCGGCGGTGAGATATTCACCGCTGCTGATGCTGTTGCTTTATTGATGGTGTGGAATCTGACCAAGCAGGACAACGAGCCGGCTGTCAATTTCAGCACAGACTGGCTGAAACCACTTCCGCTGCCAGCGGCGATGGGTACGGAAACTGTCGTGCAGATGAAATCCTGGCCAGTTGATGTCAGAACTTTTTTTGAAATTGCACTCGTCTGGATCGACGTGCAAAAACTCAATCTGTTCGTGCTGCGTGAGCAAGAAATCATTGCAGGTTTCAAAAAGATTGCGGAATTGCGTGCAGCCTCCTTTCCGCTCCCGATAGCCAACCTGTCCGGTGAAGTTCTCTCTGCAAGTGACGTTGCCAAAAAGAAATGGGTGGAAAGTGTTTTGCGTGCGCGGGCTTTCATCAGAGTCCGCGGTCTGCCGGAACGAAACAAGAACCTTTTTTCAGTTGGTTGGTACTGGCATCAAGCAACCTCCGACAAAAATTGATGATGATGAGTAAAGTAAAGTCACTCAAAGAGAATCGGACTTTGTCACTTTTTGGCATTGAGAAATCCAATGCCGATCAGGCGCAAACCGTGACGCTGACGGATTCCATGCTGCGACTCGCCGCCCAAAGCAAGTACGCGCCGACAGATGCTCATCTGTCGATTTTCCTGACACAAGTCTTTGCCGGATCGCAGAGCGGTGTCGAGCAATTTCGGCTTTTGATTTTGACAGATCACTCCGGAATGATGAACGGATTTTTGCAAATAAGATTTTTTTTAGATTGTGCGGATTTAGACTTTATCATTGTCGATAGTGCGCTGCGCGGAAGAGGGCATGCATTGGAGATGATGGATTTCATCATCGCTGAATTGCGACTGTGCCACGTCAATCGGATTCTGTTGGAAGTTGGAGTTGATAACGACTCGGCAATTCGCTTTTACACCCGCATTGGATTTAAGGAAATATCACGTCGCAAGGGCTACTACCGCTCGGGAGAGGATGCGTTTGTCATGGAGTTGAATCTGTGAGGGTCGGTGTTTTCAATACTGCCTTCGTAGGCGACCTGGTTTTGATGGGGCGCATGATAGATGCGCTTGCACTTGAGGGTCATGAGATAGTTCTTTTTTCTAATCCTGCGGGTGTGGCTCTCTACTCCTGTGACAAGAGAATCTCCCGGTCCGTGACTGTCAGGAAAAAAGGCGGTGCCGAAAAAATATTTTCAGTGATGCAAATCGCCAAGCAGATTCGTGATGAAAAGCTCGATGTCTTGGTTTTGGCCCACCGCTCTTTTACAAGCGGACTCATCGCTGCGATGAGTGGACAAGGCCGAGTGCTCACTTTTAAGAATTCCTCGCTTTTGCATGCGTTTTTTTCAAAGATTGATGAGCGCTCCGATCTGCATGAATCTGAGCGCTATCTGCAGCTTGTTTCTGGAATCGTCAGCGAGTCCAATTTTCAAACTGCAAAATTGGCTCTTGCGGGCGACCGCGACCTGAAGCGTTTCCTGTCCGCATTTCCCGACTTTCAATTGAATTCGCCATTTTTTGTATGCGCGCCTGGAAGTGTTTGGGCGACAAAAAAATATCCGCCGCGTTTGCTTGCTTCTGTGATTAGCCGTCTGCTCAGCGAGCAGCCGAAACTGCGCTGTGTTCTTTCGGGTGGTCCATCGGATGCAGCCGACATTGCAGCGGTCATCAATGAAATTCGTGAGAAAGAAAATTTCGCTTTTGTTCTCGAGCGTATTGTTGATGCACGTGATTGTTTGCCTTTGCCGGAATTGATTGAGGTCATACGGCATGCGCAGTTTGTTCTGACGCCGGATTCAGCGCCCCTGCACATTGCCAGTGCGACCGCTACGAAGACCTTTGCATTCTTTGGTCCAACACCTTCTAATTCGGGCTTCGCTCCGCTGGCAGCTGGCTCCAAAGTACTCGATCATCTGACCATCCGCGGCAGGCAGTTGAATTGTCAGCCGTGCTCGAAGCATGGACAAAAGAGTTGTCCACTGTCGCATCACGGTTGTTTGGCGGATCTCCCTCCTGACGCTGTTGCAGTCGCCGTGCTAGAGTCGACGTCTGGTGGAACAACGGTTGAATGACACCTAGCGGGGTCTGGTTATGCAAACACCACTCTTTATGAGCGGCTTCAAAGTCGTGCGGCCACAGTTCGAAAAGTCGCAGACCGACGCGATACATTGGCTTGCCAAAGCTCACGCGCAGGCTGAGATTGCCGCAGGCCGTCCGAGTGGCCGTGATGATTTGACTCCGGAATTGTTTGAAAAATTGATCGCACGTTTTGGCTGTTCACCCGACAAGATCGCCTTCCGCGGGCATGAGCTTGCCGATTTTTCCCATTTTGATTGGGAGAAAATGAGCATCTTTAATCTCGGCAAGAATCCTGCGGGTGCGGACATCGAAGCCCGTCAGCGGATGTATGACACTCTTGTGCGTGAGAAGTGCGATGAGTTGTATCCGCAGGACTTTCAGTTTTCTGCCGACCTTATTCACGTCACGTGTACGGGCTATCTGAGCCCGAGTCCGCTGCAGAGGTTGGTAGTTGATCGCGATTTCGCCGCACGCACGCGAGTCATGCATGCCTACCACATGGGTTGTTATGCAGCGCTTCCGGCATCGCGCATGGCTGCTGCACTCAGCCTGCAAC
>JBEDKY010000033.1:0-6591 GCA_041171905.1 Pseudomonadota bacterium | reverse complement strand
GTTCCGTCGTATCAGACTGCTTGGTAACTGACTGGAGACTTTTTTTGGGAAACAATTTGCTTCAGAGATTAAACGTACTGAAGTATGCGGTTACCGTCGGGGTTCTGCAGCTTATCAGCCGTTTCACTCTGTGGCTGGCGTGTCACGGTGTTCAGCTTCCGTGGCTTTCGTGGGCAGAGCTGTATGTTTCCGCGCAGACTGTTGAGCGCTACAAGCGAAGGGCGATGGTTGCAAAATTGCGCGCCCAGCGCTTCAAGATCGCGCGCGGGCCATTTTTTCTCCGCGCGACGCTTGAAAAAGCTTTTGTTTTGTTGCGCATCCTGCAGTTTCCGCTGCTGCTGTCGATTAAATTTTCCCTTGCCTTCCTGGTCTGTGTCCTCCCCTTTGTGATTTTCTTTTTGATAAGAGTTTATCTTCCGGTTCCTCAGCGAATTCCCCTAGAACAGCCGGAACTGAACATGAAGATTGCCGACACTGCCGATGTCTTAAGGCCGAATATTCTTCAGATCGCCGATCGTGATGCGCCTTCATCGACTGATTCCGATGATGAATCGGTCGGCGACGGATCTGAGTTTAAAGTTTTGGACAATCGTTCCGGCGAGGGCATTTTGTTGTTGGGCAAGGGCGGTGCTCACGAGGAAGCTTGGCGCGGCTGGCGGTTGTCAGCTGCTGCAGATGTTCTCCTCAATTTTCCGGCCGCTGATTCTCCACGCGTTCTGCGGTTGAAATATATGCCCACATCCGCCGGCAAAGCGCCCGCACAATGCAGGATCGACGTCATGACCGACGTGGGTCAGTTTGTTTTCTCATCGGTGTTTGCCGTGCAGTCCGGGGCCGGCAATAGGCTTTTGAAGACGCCGTTGACACGCCGCTTGCAAGAGAAATTGATGCCCGAGCTTGCCGCTTTCCGCACCAAAACCAGCGCACTTCCCTTGGTTGTTCCGGTGGCAGGCGGTTCGCCGACACTCAGATTCAAATTGACACCGATCGATGAGGAATCAGGAAAAAATTGTGATTTGTTGCTCTATGGGTTTGAGTGGCAACGCAATTCACAGGCCGTGTCTCTTCCCGTAAAAAAGAATCTGCTTTTTGTTTTGTTCAAATCACTGAATTACGAACTTGCAACTGACCCGAACGTCATGCCGTGGATGTCTTCGCAGATGCAATTTCCGCGAGGTCTCGTGTTTACCCAGCATCATGCATTGGACCTGCGTGAAAACCATTCTTACCTGAATTTTCTTGGTTTGCCGCCGTCACAAAGTGACACTGTCGTCAATCCTGACGTCCACTTGATCGAGCGTCTTCGCCGTGGCGGACATAAGGTGATCATGATTGGTGACCTTGGTTCAAATGAACTACAGAGTAAAATTCTTCCTGACATAGCAATACGGATCGGCAACGAAACGTATCAGTCAAGGCTTGCACTCAAGCAGCTGCTGGCAATTCTCGAAGAGGAGCTGACCACGCCGGTGGTTGTCATTGTCCGTTTGAACGGGCTGCAGGCGCCTTGGTGGCCAACCTATTCAGATTTTCAATGGGGCAAGCTGTTCTTTGGCGGCAATCACCGCGGATTGATGGACACCCTCATTCAGGCGTCTGCAAAATCACTCGACAGAGAGCTCTCATTTCATTTCGAACAACTCACGAACAAAGGGTTGTTTGCCAAATTCGATTTTCTTCTGAGCGCCGAGCGCGGGCTTGATTTGGGGAGCGGACTTTCCGCCCGTGACAGTGCGAGGGCGACTTTCACCAGCGATATGCTTTTGAATCAGGAGTCTCTCAAGGTACCTCTGATTTACGTACCGGCCGCCAACTCGCTCAATTCTGCAAAATTCGTACAGACTGTGACGACCCATCAGGATTTGACTCGAACGCTTTGGGAGTCTCTCGGGCATTCGGATGCAAGATTTCCACTTGAGGCGAGACGTCTATGGCAAAGTCTCGCAGGCGTTTACGGCCGTGAACGCTCACCTTCACGCACGATGAAAGATGTGGGTGAGCATCTCAAGGTGTTTCCATTGAACAGCCGACTTCAAGAGGGTGTGCTGTTTGCCGATCCGGATTCGACCGGTGGGTTTCTGAAGTATGTGTCGCAACCTCTACCCACGCGGATGAGCGTTCCGGATGCGTTTGGATGGCCGGAACGACGCACTCTCGCCCTGCCTGCGGGCGAGCAATTCCGTCAGGTGAGTCGGCGCGGTTCCCGCGAAGATGTGCTCAGTCGGGTGAACAGCCGGTTTGTCAGGGAGTCACGCAGGATCATCAGAATCGGGAGAAGATACCCGCTGCGTTTGCGGATGGAATTTTCAGCAGCATCAGGGGTGGACTTGGTTTTTGATGAGACCATCACCGGTTCTGCTAAATTACGCACCGAATTACCGCCGGGGCTCAGTATTGTCAGTCAAGTAAATCCGGCAGTGAACATGGTCACCCACCGGATTCGCGGACAGGTGTCCGCGGGTGCGCGGCTTGAGTTGTCAGGCAACGTTGGGCAGCTCCGGATTGTCGAAAATCGCGCCGGAGGATTGCTCGTGGCGTGTCCCGAGGCTTATGTCTTCACTGTGTCCGCGTTGAGCGCTGCTGTTGCGCAAAAGTCTGTTTGTCTTTTGGAGGCACCCGAACCGCAGCGCATGGCGCATTTGTCGGCCAAAGGACAGCAGGCCATTGCAGTTTGGTTGGTGGAAGATGAAAAGCAAAAATGTGACGCGCAAGGTGAAGCAAGTCAGGACCTCGGCGAAATCACGGACTGTCCGCAGGACGAAGCTTCTCAGGCAGAGTGAAGTTGAAGAGGTGTTTGCCGCGCTTGCGTCTTTGTGGCCAGATGCGCATTGCGAACTCAATCATCATAACGATTTTCAACTTTTGATCGCGGTGGTGCTGAGCGCCCAGACAACTGATAAAGCGGTAAACAAAGCGCTCGCGCCTCTTTTTGAAAAGAACAGGAATTTTTCTTCTGTAGATATGCTAGCACTGGGAGAGGCTGGTTTTCTCAAGGTCATCCGTTCAATTGGCCTCGCCCCGACAAAAGCCAAAAATTCAGTTGCCATAGCGCGGCAATTGATTGCTTTGCATGATGGACGTGTTCCATTGGAGAGGGCGGCGTTGGAGGCTCTGCCGGGGGTGGGCCGTAAAACGGCCAACGTAGTCCTCAACGTGCTCGCCGGACTGCCAACGATGGCTGTCGACACTCATGTCGCTCGTGTCAGTGTTCGGATGGGTCTCGTGACTGCGACTCTCAACAGGGTGATTATCGAGGAGCAGTTATTAGCTTGCGTTCCCAGCAGGTTTGCAGTCATTGCGCATAATTTGTTGATTTTTCACGGGCGATATCATTGCACTGCACGCAGCCCGAATTGCGATTCGTGTCCGGTTCGACAGATTTGTCGAAGGGTTGGGATTGATTGAGCTAAAAAGAGTTTTTAAGTTTTTCCCCTGTTTTTCCGATCAAGAAAAAAATTTGTAGGATTGGGGGATTCCATGAAACCAACCATGATTGGGTCTATTGGACTGGCGTTAATGTTGGCCTCTTGCTCGGCAGCAGAGCCTACAACGGCATTAAGCCCCTACCGTAACGGCGACCAAGTGACAGGCCAGTCAAACACAAGTGCAGATCAAGTGAGTACAGGAGGCTCTCCGCAAACGGGGAGCAAGCAACCAGGCACCACAACGGGTGGCGGAACGACCACTGGTGGCCAAACTAAAAGCCCCGCAACAGGTGGTAGTGAAGGAACCACGGGAGGCGCTACGGTAGACGCGGCAGCGTTTGCTGCGGCCGCAGGGAAATGCAAAGATTGTCATACGGCGACCGGTGGCAGCGGAGGATTTCGGTTGAGCAGCACTGATCCAAAGGATTGGTTCAACAAGAAAGCCAAAATCGTTGAAGTGGTCGAAGATAAAAGCATGCCTCGATCCCCGCAAACTCTCACAGACGCGGAGAGGACGACCTTCTTGAACTTCGTCAAAGGCTTGAAGTGAAGCCTCAGTGAACGAAAACTCTTAAACGTTGAACAAGAAGTGCATGATGTCACCGTCCTTGCAGACGTACTCTTTGCCTTCTTTTCTGTAGAGCCCCGCCTCTTTGACTTTTGCTTCTGTGCCGAGTCGGAAGAGGTCGTCGCATGCATAAACTTCCGCACAGATAAAGCCTTTTTCAAAGTCGCTGTGGATGACTCCAGCCGCCTGCGGTGCTTTGGTGTTTTTTTGAATTGTCCACGCACGCACTTCCTGCACACCTGCGGTGAAGTAGGTTTGCAAGCCGAGAAGTTCATATCCCGCGCGAATCAATCGATTGAGTCCAGGTTCAGTTTGGCCGAGTGATTCGAGATATTGTTTTGCTTCATCCGCTTCCAGCTGACTGAGTTCTTCTTCCAGACGAGCCGACACAACGACAACTCCGGAGCCTTCCTTGGATGCAATTTCCCGCACCGTAGCCACATGTTTATTTGTGGCTGCCATGTCGGCCAAATCGCCTTCAGACACATTTGCCGCATAAAGCACCGGTTTCGCGGTAATCAGATGAAGTGAGCTCAGGAACTCAAGTTCATCTTCGTTGCACTGGGGTAAAAACGAGCGAGCCGGTTTCAATTGCTCAAGATGAGTGCGTAGACGGCTGCCGACGTCGTGGCTCAGCAGGACTTTTTTGTCATTGCTCTTGAGCGATTTTGACAAGCGATCGACGCTTTTGCTGACCGTCTCGAAGTCGGCGTACACTAGTTCCGTGTTGATTGTGTCGATGTCACGCGCCGGATCGGTGCTGCCGTCGACGTGAATCACATCACCATCTTCAAAGCAGCGGACGACATGCACAATCGCGTCGACCTGACGGATGTGGCCGAGAAATTGGTTGCCGAGTCCTTCGCCTCTACTTGCACCGCGCACGAGTCCAGCAATATCAACGAACTCGATAAAGGTTGGAATGACTCTTTTACTTTTGATGATGCCGTCGATGTGGTTCAGGCGTTCGTCGGGGACGGCAACGCGACCGACGTTTGGGTCAATAGTACAAAACGGGTAGTTCGCGGCTTGTGCCCCCGCCTTGGTTACAGCATTGAAAAGAGTGGACTTTCCGACGTTTGGAAGGCCAACGATTCCGCAATTGAAGCCCATGATACCTCCTAGGGGTTTCCCGCTCTGATCAGGGGGGTGTCCATACCTGCGGGTCACGGGTGAGGCAAGCTTTCTTCTCGCCGTTGACACTGCGAGAGGTCGTGCTAAAGGAGTGACTCTGACTTCGGGTCCGGATTATGCCGAAAATGGATTTTTGGTCTTGAAGTTGGCTTAAATCAAGATGTTCCTCTTTGTATTTACCGAGGATGTAGATAGATGAACAGCACTCAGCATTCGATTCAGGAAGCAAGCAAGATGAGATCAGGCGCAGAAGCTGGAACCGTAGAAAAAGTTCGTCTCGCACAAGAAGGCCGCAGCATCGAGGGTGCCAGCGCGTCTGACGCCAGCGCCGCTGACATCGACAGCTCAGTTGGATTGCTCGAGCAGCTCAACATGCCGCCGGTGCCCGAGCACCTTCGCGCACTGCTCGAAGAAACAAGCCTCGAGCAGCTGGTGTTCTGGAAACTGCAGGCTCTCTTTGAGCGTTTCGACGACGAAATTCCTGCAAACATCCTCAAGACTGTTCTTTCGCATGTTGAGCGTCCGCTGTTTGCGCTGGTTCTCAAAAAGACACGCGGCAACCAGTCGAAGGCTGCAGATGTTCTCGGTTGCAACCGCAACACTTTGCACCGCAAGCTGAAGGGTTTCAGCATCCAGCCACGCGACGTGCGCAAGGTGCTCAAAACCCGCAACCGCAGAAGCATTGCTGATCTCCTGAACGAACTCGCTGACTAATATCAAACGCGGTAGTAATCATGGCGCAACTTGAGGAAAGACGTTCCAAAGGCGCTCTGAATCTTCCGCACTCGTTGGAAGCCGAATCCGCTGTCATTGGCGCGATTCTGACCAACCCGACTTCCGCCATCGAGCAGACAGAAAAGCTCGTGGCGGATTATTTTTTTGTTGAATCTCATCGAATCATCATCGGTGCTGTTCGCGAACTCCTCTTCGAGGGAGTTCCTGCAGACCTCGTCAACGTCTATGAAAAACTCCGCTTTCAAAACCGTCATCTCAATGTAGGAGATTTTGATGGCCTGCGGCAGTTTCTCCACTACGGAGCAAATTCGGAGAACGTCGGCTACTGGCTGGATGTCGTTAAGCGCTTTTGGGAGCTCCGTCTCGTCGTTGAAAAGTGTTCCGACATTGCCGCGCGCGGCAGACGTGTTGCCGAAGCAAGCGTGGAATCTTTTCTCGCAGAAGCAGAAGAGACGTTCATGCAGTTGGCCGCAACTCGTGGTCACAATGGGTTGACTCCTGCATCGGTTGTCGTGCGTGACACAATCCAGTCGCTCAGCGAACTTATGAATAACCCTGGTGGTATGACCGGTATTCCGACGGGGTTTAATGATTTGGATACCATCACCGCCGGATTTCAGCCGAGTGACCTGATTATTTTGGCGGCCCGTCCGGCAATGGGTAAAACCGCTCTGGCATTGAATTTCGCGCAGTATGCGGCGATTCACGACAAAAGAAACGTGGCAGTAT
>JBEDKY010000032.1:0-3771 GCA_041171905.1 Pseudomonadota bacterium | reverse complement strand
CCCTGAATCCCTCGGCTTCAAGAAATCTTCGTGAGACAAGCTGGTTGACGGGGTCGTCTTCAACGATCAGTGCTGCAGGAGAATTTTTCGAGCTGCCTGCGCTGAATTCGCGAATTTGTGCGTACTTCTCAACGATCATGGGCGAGGCATCAGAAGAAATTTTAAGGGGTAGAACAACTGTAAAACGGCTGCCCGCGCCGCGCGCACTTTTAACCGAAATGTGTCCACCCAACAGTTCTGTCAGTTCTTTGCAGATCGCCAAACCCAAACCCGTTCCTCCGAAAGCACGCGTTGTTTCATTTCCAACCTGTTCGAATGGTTGGAATAGAGATGAAATGGAGTTTTCTGGAATGCCGATTCCGGTGTCCTCGACAATGATTCGAAGAATCGGAAGTTCCAGATCTGTCGGAGGGCTTGCATCGACGTCGACCTTCACACTTCCGTGTGGAGTGAATTTGATTGCGTTTGCGAGAAGATTGTTGACGATTTGTCTGAGTCGGACAGAATCAATCAATATTTCCTGATGGGTTGAGTCCGACATATTTAAACTCAGGTCGAGTCCTTTACGCTGGGCGTCGGAGGAGTGAAGAGAGATAATTTCCGAAAAAAGTTCACGCAGCTGGCAGCGTGTCTCGTAAATCTTCAATTTTCCCGCAGTCAGTTTCGAGAAGTCGAGGACATCATCAATAACGCGTTTGAGCTGAGCTCCCGAATTCAGAATCAGTTGCAGTTCATGAGCACGCTGTTCAGAACGTTCTGTGACAGCCCACGCCTCCACCAATCCCAGGACGCCACTGAGAGGGGTGCGGATTTCATGACTCATGCGCGCCATCAGACGCTCGCGCGACTCTGCAGCCTCCAGCAGTGCTCGTTGCTTGAGGTGCAGATCCGTAAAAAGAGCGCTTGCAATATTCACAACAAAGGAACGTTCAATGATGAAAAGTTGAATGGAAACGACGGTGGCAACTCGAACATCAACTGATGCTGGAAATGGCTTCAGGAGCAGGATTTCCGAAAAGGGAGACATGTATTCCCAATGCGTCTCGCTGTGAGAAAGGCGGAAGATACAGCCGACGGCCAGTGCGATTGCCGAATGAAGCACCCCGAAGCGGAATGACCATATCAGATAAAGAATGTTTATTATAAAAATACCCCAGGGCGGCATGAGGGTGAACTGCACCAGCAGCGCGATAATAAGATAGGCACTCCACAATAGGATGAGTTCAGCACGGTTGCCGCTGAGTGATATCCAGTGATTCTTGAATTGGACCGACGGCTCTCTGCGGATGAGAAGAAAGTTGCTGAATTTTTGCAAGGCATAAAGAGAAATGATGGAGAAGCAAATGATCCCAATTGCATTTGAAGACCACCATGCCACCCATTTGAGCCAACTCGATGTCTGATTCCAAAAAAGTGACTGAAACCAGAGTCCGAACGATGCTCCAATCGGCGCTTGTATGAGCAGCCCGCATCCCAGAAAGATAAACATGTCTTTGAGGCGGTTCAGCGACTGTGCTCCCGAGAGCAGTCGCCTCGCAACGACTGCCGCGCAAAGTGCGCTCAGTGTGTTACTCCCGATAAAGCTGAATGTGACAACCAGCGTTGATTTGTGAATCAGAAAATCTGACACCATATTTGCAGCGGCGGCAGCTGCAATAAAATAGGGCGCATTCTTTTTGAGATTAGGAGTAAAGGTCAATGATGCAAAAAACAATCCACAAGGGGGCCAAACGGCACTGAAACTGAGTTCCCCGTAACTCAAGAAGGCGCCCAGTTCGGCCAATCCAACCATCATGACGGTGAAGAAGATCATCAGAAAAATGAGCGAACTTCTTCCTTTTAAACATTCCGCCAGTACCGCCATAGCCCCTCCGCCATGAGCGGGAGCTACGGCATGCGCTGATTGTTTACAAATTTCAAATCATCATTGCTCGGAAGAATGAATCCAGAGCAATCCCTCAGGCGGGAATTTTAACGCTGCACAGATTGAAATCGGCACGCAGATTACTTCTGCGTGCGATGAAATTCATTCAAGCACTGTGCTGCTGCCTGCCACTTCCGGTTGATTTTTTGTGCATCCTCGGACGGCATTTGCGGACGAAAAACCTTGTCCTGTGCGGGTTGCGGAAGTTGGCTATTGGGGCGAAGACCCAGCAACGCCGCAGCCGCCGCTCCGCGTGCGGTCGTCTCGAAATTTGTTGGCCGGACGAGTGTTGTTTGCAGAGAATCGGCTTGGAATTGCATCAGTGTGTTGTTTTGCGCCGCGCCACCGTCAACCCCCACTTTTGAAATCGATTGTGCCGAGTCTTTCTGCATCAGCTCCAACAATTGCGCGTTTTGCAGCGCAATGCTCTCAAGCACCGAACGTGTGACCTGAGACTTGCTGGTTCCGCGCGAGAGTCCGAATAATGCAGCTTTGGCATGGGGATTCCAGTAGGGTGCACCCAGCCCTGTGAGAGCAGGCACAAAAACCACGTTCGGATCGCGTGGATCACGATTGGCAAGTTGTTCAACCTCGGCAGCGTTGTTGATCCAGCCAAATTGATCGCGCAGGTATTGCACGGCGGCACCGGCAATAAAGGCCGCGCCTTCAAGTGCGTAGCTGAGCCGTCCATCCGGATGTCCGAACGCGACAGTTGTCAGCAATCCGGAGTGGCTTGGTACTGCTTTTTCGCCGGTGTTCATTAGCAAAAACGCGCCAGTTCCGAAGGTTATTTTAGCTTCTCCGCTGGCAAGGCAACCTTGTCCAAACAAAGCGGCCTGTTGGTCACCCAAGATTCCGGTGATTGGAATATTGTCTGGAAGAACTGAGAGATTCTTTGTCGATCCAAACGAGCCGCAGCTCGGAACGATTTTGGCAAGCGACTTTTTGCTCACCGAAAAGAGAGCAGTGAGCTCGTCGTCCCAATCACCTGTCTGAAGGTTGAACAGCAGCGTGCGCGAGGCGTTGGTCGGATCGGTCGTGAATGACGCCCCGCCGCTGAGCTTGTAGACGAGGAATGAATCTATGGTGCCCAGACACAAGGTTCCGGCCCGATTCCACTGCTCAACCTGCGGACGGTTTTTCAGCAACCATTCCATTTTTGTGCCGCTGAAATAAGGATCGCACACGAGGCCTGTCCGCTTGTGAATTTTCTCTTTCCAACTGCTTTCACGCAACGACAAACAGCGGTCCGCCGTTCGCCTGTCTTGCCAGACCAATGCATTTCCTCCTGTCTCGCCCGTATTTCGATTCCAGCCGAGGCAGGTTTCTCGTTGATTTGTGACACCGATTGAAATGATGTCCTGTTTGCGTGCTTGTGGATTCTTGGCGAGCAGTTGTTGCCAGCTCTTTTCAATGGCTGTCAGAACGCTCTGCCAAATGTCATCCGGATTGTGTTCCACCCAACCAGGCTGGGGAAATATCTGCGGGAACTCGATTTTCTGATGTGCCAGCATTTCAAGAGTGTCCGCCAAAAAGAACGCCGCGCTGGAGCCAGTGGTGCCCTGATCAATAGCCAGAATCAATTCTGCCATGGTAACCTCTGTTGCTGAAGGTGAGAACAAACAGAATAAGGTGACTGCAATGACTCTGCAACATCAGGAAATACATTCACTCATCGGCCGGCTGAGTTCTGAACAGCGGGCCGGTTTGTTTGTGTGGCCGTCTCTGGCGGCTGCAGAGCTCACAGCAGAAGAGGAATCTCTTCTGAAATTATACAAGCCCAGCGGTGTGGTTCTTTTTCGCCGCAGTATGAAGACGCTCGCCCAGACTCGTCATCTGTGCGATCG
>JBEDKY010000031.1:0-5911 GCA_041171905.1 Pseudomonadota bacterium | reverse complement strand
AATGTGTTGTTTTTGAGTTCATCTTCGCCGCGGAAGAGGACTGCGCGCGCACCAGTGCGCTCTGCCCATTGAATTTGTTTGCCGAACTTGGCGCCCGAGAGGGTCGTTTCGACGCTGACCCCGTTTGTCCTTAATTCACGAGACAATTCCAGCGCGGCGATTCTGTCGCTCTCCGAAAAGCGGATGACTGCGACATCGGTGCTGCGGCGCAGTTCTGGCGTCAGGCCATGCACTTCTAAGAAGTTCAGCAACGAAACGTCGCTGACGCCATATCCGATTCCCGGCAGGGGATCCGTTCCGAATGCGCCGACAAGATTGTCGTAGCGGCCGCCGCCGAAAAGCGCACGGCGGTTTTCAGGATGTGTGTCGTAAATTTCGAAAACCAGTCCGGTGTAATAGTCAAAGCCGCGCATGATTGATGCATCAAAGCGGATGCATTCTGCCGGAATCAGTTTGTGCAGGCAGGCAATCCGTTCGCTCAGCGCATCCAAATTCGCCGTCAGTTCACCGAGCAAAGGACGCAATTTGTCGAGCGGTTGAGTTGTGAAGCTTTCGAGAGTTGCGATGTCGCTCTCAGACAGCCAAAGTTTGCCGGCTTCTTCGCGGAATGCTTCTGCCGAGAGTTTGTCTTTTTTATCGAGCAGGCGAAGAATTGCTGATTTCTGTGATGAGTTGAGTTTCAGCACGCCAAACAGCAGATCGTCGACAAGTCCACGATGATTCACGCGAATCTCGAAGTCCGTCGGCTTGGCACCCAGACGAACCAGCAGGTCATGACACGTGAGCAGAACTTCAATGTCTTCGTCGAGCGTGGTGCCGCCGAAGACATCGACGTTAAGCTGGTCGAATTCACGCAGGCGACCGCGTTGCGGACGCTCGTAGCGCATACATGTGGGAATTGAATACCAACGGATGGGGCGGATCAGCTCTTTGGCCCTTGAGGCCACCATGCGTGCGAGAGTCGGGGTCATCTCGGGACGTATACCCACTTTGCGACCGCCGCGATCCTCGAACGAGTACAGCTGTTCGCTGACGATCTCCTCACTGGACTTACTTGCATAAAGTTCGAGCGGTTCGAGAATCGGGCCAGCGTATTCCTCGTAGCCATACCCTTCCAGAACGGCTTTGATGTGGGCGTACATCCAACTGCGCAGACGCTGTAGTTCCGGATGAAAATCTCGCGTTCCGCGGTATCCCTGTGTGGACAGTGTCTGGCCTTCTTTGGTGCTGGACGGACTATTGGTCATGGGTTGACTCCGGCAGGATACATGTGGAACAGGCTGGTAAGGCTAGTCAAAAGCCGATGGATGTGTCAATTTTCTCGGCCATATGGACCACTCGGGACGGGTGCGGTATACGCCGCGAGTTGGACGGATGGTTTTCGGCTGCGTCTGGTTGAATTTGAGGCTCCGAGGATGAACGAATTTTTTCAAAAATGGGATCTCGACCCCCTGAAGCTTCCACATCATGTGGGAATTATTATGGACGGCAACGGGCGCTGGGCGACGTCACGTCGTCTTCCTCGCGTTGCGGGCCATAAAAAAGGCGTTGAACGCGTCAACGAGGTCACTGAATTTGCCGTGAAATGCGGGCTGCACGCCCTGACCCTGTATGCATTTTCCGACGAGAACTGGCGGCGTCCGGAGGAAGAGGTCAGTGCGCTTATGAGTCTGCTTCGACTCTATCTGAAGGCAGAGCGCAGCAAAATTCTCGACAACAACATCCGCTTCCGTCTGATTGGTGACCGTGGCAAACTGTCGAGCGATATTCTCGAGATGGCTGCGCGACTCGAAGACGAAAGTGCTGCAAATACGGGTCTTAATCTTTGCGTGGCGCTGAGCTACGGCAGTCGTGGCGAAATTCTCCGTGCCGTTCGCAAGGTGCTTGACCGCATTGAGGCGGGCGAAATTTATCCAGCCGACATCGATGAACAAAGTTTTTCCGAACACCTCGATACCGCCGGCCTGCCGGACGTCGATTTGGTGATCAGAACCAGCGGTGAACAACGCATCAGCAATTTCCTTCTGTGGCAATCCGCGTACGCGGAGTACGCATTCGAACAAATGCCATGGCCTGATTTCACTGAAGCGGCCTTTGCCTCATGTTTGAAACAATACGGCGCACGCGAGCGTCGCTTTGGACGCACACCAGAGCAAGTCCGTCAGGTCCCGCAGTCTGACGTGAGTCGGAAGGGGCAGCTGCCCCATTTGACGCCCGTGAAGGCGAGCGGCCGATGAGCGCAATCCTGAATTGGTTCCTGACGAATCCGTTTATTGCGTTCATCATTCTCGTCGGCATTGTCGTTTTCGTTCACGAACTTGGCCACTATCTTGCGGGATTGTGGATGCGCATTGCGGTTGAAGAATTCAGCCTTGGATTCGGACCGACCGCATGGTCGTTTAAGCGTGGGCGCACGGAATACAAAATCTGTTGGTTGCCGTTGGGCGGTTACGTGCGTTTTTTCGGCATGGAAAGTGACCAGCCGGTGCCTCCTGAATTGGCCGGAAAGGCACTCAATACAGCGCCCGTTTACAAGCGCTCGATCATTTCTGTGGCCGGTCCTTTCGCCAACTTTGTGCTCAGCGTCATCGTGATGGTGATTCTCTCGAACGTCGGATTGCCGCAGGCCGCGCCGGTGGTGAGTGTGATGCCTGAAGGTGTGGCCCGCCAGTCGGGAATGCAGACTGGCGACACCATCAGTACAATTGCCGGCGAAAAAGTTCGCTCTTGGAATGACATCAACCGGCTCATATCGAGTCGTCCGGAGATGCCGACCGAAGTCGAGGTCAATCGTGCGGGACAGTCTGTGGTGTTGCAGATGACACCCGCAAAAGAAATGGGTGAATCGCTGTTCGGTGAACCGACTCCCGTGGGCCGCATCGGAGTCTCGCAATTTTTTCAGACTCCGCGTGTCATGGTGCTCGCGGGTGACAATATATTCAATAAAAGCGGCTTGAAATCCGGCGACAAAATCGTCGAGGTCAACGGTCAAAAAATCAAAGCATTGCATGAAGCGGAACAGTTGCTCGCACGGGGACCCGCATCGGTTGTAGTTGAACGCAGCGAAAATCTTACGGTTGAATCACTGCTGATTTTGACAGACGCGAAACAGGCTCAGGCGATGGGTGGTCCGCAGCCCTCGCTGCAGACGCTTCGTTTTGAATCTGCCGTGACAACGCAGGATTGGTCTGCTTTTGTCCGCTCGACCGACATGATGGTCCGCTCGTATGAGTCGCTCACCAAAAGCGACCGCAAAATTCCCGCCAAGGAAGCTTGGCAGAGCTGCGGCCTGCGCGAGGGAGATGTCTTCTTTGAGCTGGCCTCAAAGGGAAGTCTGCAGAGTCCGGTTGAGCTCTCTTTTGTTCTGCAGAAACTCATCCGCACCGACGATGCCGGACCTGCGCCTTTGCAATGGCGGGTGATGAACCTGCAGGAAGGCGGTCTGCGCACTCTTGATTGTACGATCCCTCGGCGGGGCACAATGGATGCCCTCAGCCGCAATCAATGGGTCGTTGATTTGCCTGTCTCATTTGTGACCCGCGGTGTGTCGGTCGACCCGGTTATTTTGCGCAGTGAAACTTTTGTTGTCTCGTTGAGCGATGGATTCAAGGCAACCCTCAGTCAGTCGGCAACAATTCTCACGGCAATCAAAAAACTCTTTACTGGTGATGTGCCTCTTAAAAACCTCGGCGGTCCGATCGCCATTGCGCGCGTCGCTGGAGATGCCGCCGAAGGTGGCCTGCTGATGTTCGTGCTGACTATTTCATTCATGAGTCTCAATATTGGCTTGTTCAATTTATTGCCTCTGCCGGCACTCGATGGCGGACATCTGCTGATGCAGGGCGTTGAAGCTGCGTATGGAAAGCCATTGCCCATGAGAGTGCAGCTCGCTGTCCAGCGTCTCGGCGTAGCAGTTTTGCTCGGTCTCATCGTGCTGGTGTTTTTCAACGACCTGCTGCGACTGTTCCGCACGTGAGAGGTTGATAAAGCTTGGAATCTGTTCGCCGAAAAAAAAACGCCGCTCTCATTTGCACTCACAAACGCGGTGCGGCGCTGGCTTTGTTTCCATGCGATGAGGGCGGAATCGAACAATCGCTGCTTTCCGCTCGAAAGCATCTCTCAAAATTTTCCACTCATTTGCCGCACACGATTCAGCTTCAGCTGACCGGTGCTCAGGCAGATTTCTTTCACGATCGCGAAGATGGTTTTTTTTATGCGACGTGCGCAGGCCTGACTGCTGAAAATCTTGCAGAACTCTATCGTTTTGCGCTCGCTTCGCTCGCGTGCCATGATGCCACTGTGGACGTGCTTGGGGTTGTCGAGGGGCCGGGGTCGTTCACTGGTTTGCGCTTGGGCTGCGCGTTTGTGAATGGGCTAAAAATTGGCCGCAATCGCGATCTTTTTGCAATCGGCGGGTTGCTTCCGGCAGATGTCCGTGAGCGTTGCTCATCGCTTGCCGAGCAATGCCGGCCGGCATTTTTCGCACCTGAATCACTGGAAGCAGACGATCCGTTTGCCGTACCGGCGGCGTTTGCAGACTTGCTTGCGCATCTTGATAATTGGCACCGCGGTTCGGCACGGAATGTTGCAGTTGCCGAACCAGCCTACGGCCGAGAGCCGACACCGGTCATCAAACTGAAACAACATATGGGAGCTCCATGAAATGACGGGAGGAGTTACGGGAGTGGGAAATGTACATGACCTGTCGACGCGCAGACGCGGAGTGAAGGCAAGCATCTACCTGCTGCCCAATATGATCACTGCTGCGTCTTTGTTTTTCGGCTTTTTGGCAATGAAATTTGCAGTCGAAGGCCGTTTGGGCGAAGGCGACCCCAAATACTTCTTATGGGCTGCATATGCCATTCTGGCGGCCGCTGTGTGTGACGGTCTGGATGGAAGCGTCGCACGGCTGACCCGCACGCAAAGTGCCTTTGGCGTGCAGCTCGACTCGCTCTGCGACATGGTGTCCTTCGGTGTCGCACCGGCTGTTGTTATCTATAATTTTGCGCTTTACGGCTCGGCCCGTCTGGGTTTCGCCGCATGCTTCATTTATGCCATCTGCGGGGCGTTGCGTCTGGCACGCTTCAACGTGCAGAGTTCGGTCGGCAAGGCGAGCGGCAATTTTACGGGAATTCCTATCCCCATGGCAGCAATGCCGCTGTGCGCCTTCATCATGTCGCAATTTGAATTTCGCGACTGGACGCTCGCCAACGGGTATGCCGAGTGGGCCGTCCAGCTGGCCGCCACTCTGCTGCGCCCCGACGTGCGCAACTTGATTCTTGTGCTGCTGATGTTTGCACTTGCTCTGGGAATGATCAGCACTTTTGAATACGTCAGCACAAAGAATATCAAGCTGCCGCGCAAGCGGCCGTTCCGTTTTCTTGCTTTTGTGCTGATGCTCACGGTTTTGTTGTTTACGTTTGAATTCACCGTGACGCTGTCGTTGCTTTTGATTTTGTACTGCCTGCACGGTCCTGTGATTTGGCTCTTTTTTAAGCGCGATCGAACCGCCGAGGAAGAAGAACTTTTCATTGCAGGCGATGAAGACGATGAGGAGGAGACTCATACATGAAACCACTGACTCTTGGAATTGTTGGCGCCACCGGCGTCGTCGGACAAACCGCTCTCGATATTTTGGCTGACGGTGAACTTTCGTTTCCGCTCAAATCCGTGCGCGTCTTTGCCTCACCGGCATCAGTCGGAAAGCGGATCTCTCTCGGCGGCCAGAATCTGGTCGTTGAGGCGACCGAGGCTGACGCGCTTGCACAGTGTGACGCTGTGCTTTTTGCATCAGAATCGGATATTTCAAAGCGTTTCATTCCTGCGTTGGTTGAGCGCGGAATTCTTTGCGTGGACAAGTCGTCGGCGTTTCGTGATGACCCCGCAGTGCCTCTGGTGGTGCCTGAGGTCA
>JBEDKY010000030.1:0-4367 GCA_041171905.1 Pseudomonadota bacterium | reverse complement strand
GGATCCTTCATTGTCATTACGGCCGGCAGTCCGAAAGTGTCGTCGATGCGCTTTCGCAGAGCCTGATCCGCATATTCAGGGATCGCACGAAATGCAGGAAGGTCGTCTGCCCTCAACAAAGTCAGCCGCAGCCAGTCGCGTGCAAGCAGCGTATCGGCGTAGGACGGCTTTTTTACATTCAAGTCATCGGGGCGGGGAGCAACGGTGGGTTCCGGCTCGGGGGTCGGAGTCGGTTCGGCCGGCTTGTCTGCCGCCAGTCCGGAAACGACAAAGCCCGCCGCCACCCAAGTGACGGCGAGCTTGAGTTGGAAGCGGATTATTTTCTCTGCGAGCGCTGCGTGATGCCCACTTCAGTTGCCCGTCACATTGATTTCTGGAGGCCGTAACACTCCAGCCCTGCAAAGTTCCGACATCGCGAGCTGCGACGTCCTTCACCTTGAGTTTCCAGTTTCCATCAAGTTTCTCTACTCGTGAGTCTACCTGAATTGTTCCGTGAATGCCTGTGTCAAGACGGCCATCAGTTTTGCTCGTCCGGCGACCCTTGAGCGAATTCGCGTTTGGATAAACGCGATATTCTTTGCCCTCTGGCGAGAATACGCTGATGCGCAGGTCGCGCACATAGGGGTGCTCGATATCCAAACGGACCGACAACCCGGAGGCTGATCCCTGGTTGTTGCTGACAAAAGACGATTCAATGCCGACAGCATCGTTGTCCGGAATATTGATCTGTGTTTCGACGGTTCCAAGCTGCTCGGTTACGAGGCGGCCCATCTGAACATCACGCAGCAGCTCTACACCACCCTGATCACTCCTGGCTTTCAAGCTGAGTGGAAGTTTTTCGCCGCACTGTGCACTCGAAGAAACTTTGAAAACAAAGGGTGAGCGAGCTTCGCTTTGTTCACCTGTTGTCATGTCACCGAACTGAGCCTTGTTTTCAACAACAGTGATTTTCTCTGTCGTTGAACTCAGAATCGCCTCGATATTGGTGGTTGGATTAACAGCCTTGTTGGTCAGCTTGAAAAACGCTTCCACAGTTTCACCAGGCTCAACGAAACCATTGTTGTTTCCGCTTTGCTCTTGATAGCGCACGTCGGAATACTGAATTGCAAGGAACTCTAGCTGTGGCTTGAACCAGCAGAGCGGACGCACGCCGCCGGCATAGCCGGCTGCAGTCATACACGACGATGCCGATGCTGTAAGTTCACTGTCTTTGCTCGTCTGGCCACCTGCCGTGTTGCGTCCCGGAATGATGTTTTTATCGAAACTCACAGGGCACAGCGCACCGCTGAAGTAGGTGTCCAAGCGGCATTGAGCGTCGGGGTGAGCCGTGTAGGTGGACGAAACTTTGCGAGGATCTGGAGTGTCGAAGCGCGGAAGATTGGAGCCGCCTCTGAGCGCGCCGAGCAGAGTTGCGAGGCTGTGTCCTGCAGCTGCAGTGCGGTAGCACAGGTCTTGGTCCTCTGTTTTATTCCAGGCAGCGTCACACTTTTTCTTTTCGAAATCACCGACGAGGCCGCGGAAGCGCGCATTTTCGTTTGCCTGATTGCGCCAAATCTCACGTGCGCAAGACTGCGTCGCGAAATAGTCTGACTGACCTTCTGAGGCAGCCCAGTCTCTGTCGCCGTAGAACGGGAAACCACCCAAGTGGTGACCAAGCTCATGGCAGACGACCATGGCAAAACCATCGGGAGTCACTTCGGCTCGGCGTGCTAAACCGCCGTACATGTTAATGATCCAAGTGTTGCCCATCTGCTGCGCACTGGCGTTGACCGTTGGATCAGTCCAAAGATTGTTGCTTTTGAGAGTGGCGCCCTTCGCGGAAACGATGGGCTTATAATAGTTGATGATCGTGTTGACGATCGTGTTGAATTCCTGCTCGGTCATGTTGGCAAGCGAATGGATGTTGTCTTGCAGATGAAGGTTGTTGGGAGGAAGAATGGAAGCGTCTGCGTTGCGGACGAACAACGATCCCGCAATCAAGCAAGCGGACACTCCGCCACGCCACCACAATGAATTCCGCTCACCCTTCAATCGAGCCTTGTTCGCTGCCACCATTTTGATTTCCTCCTTGGACGCTTTTGCGCCTCCAAGGATCATATGCTGGACGAGCGGCCGAACAGGTGTGACGTTTCCGTCACATCTATCTGAAGTTTGACGTCTTGCTAGCTCTTTGACGTTGCCAACGTCGCGCGTGATTCGACGAGCGCCTGTGAAGGCATCATAGAGTGCTTCATTTCATTGCATCTCTTGATAATATCCTCTGGAGTGTCCCGCACGACAACCCGCGCACCACCCAGAAAAGTAATGGCTGTATCTGGCAATTGTTCAATCCACTGAATATTCAATTCATTAATAAATAATTTCGAACCATCAAGCTTTGTAACTTCAATCATCTGCTCACTCCTGCTGTGACACACTCATGCCACAATGGCGCTGACTCAGCTGCGCATATTCACAAACTGCAATGGAATCTTAAGCTGCCCCTGCTGGGCTTTCAGTAGTGCAATCACTTCTTGCAAATCATCTATCTTTTTACCGGTGACACGGACCTGCTTGTCTTGAATCTGCGCTTCCACTTTCAGTTTTGAATCTTTGATGACTTTGATGATCTGTTTCGCCTTTTCCTGCTCAAGACCCTGCTTCACCTTGAGAGTCTGCTTGAGCATCATGCCACCTGCAGGTTCTTTTTTGCCGATTTCTATAGCACCAAGTTCAATTCCACGTTTGATCAACTTTGAATTGAGAATGTCCAGCATGCTGTCGAGACGGCTCTCTGCATCGGCGTTCAGTTTGATCTCGTTCGATTTGCTGTCAAAGCTCAAATCAAACTTTGTTCCCTTGAAATCGTAACGTGCCTGTATTTCTTTTTGCGACTGATTGACTGCGTTGTCGACTTCCTGAACATTAACTTCCGAGACGACGTCGAAGCTTGGCATAGACACTCCTCTGACTGACCGACGATCCGACGCAAATTTTCACCACAAAGGAACTGCGCTTCGCTATGGTTCAAAACGACGGCTCAACGCAGGGCGCCGATGGTACAATCAGACGTTATACTCTGTTATCGGTATTTCTGACAATATTGCTCGATCTCGTCGGCTTCGGAATGTTCATTCCGATTCTTCCTTCTATTGCACGCAGCTTGAATGCTTCCAATGCCGAGGCTGCCTATCTGTCGACCTACTTCTCCGTCGGAACACTGATCTCGGTTATGGTACTCGGAAGAATCTCCGACCGCATTGGCCGCAAAAAGATTTTGCTTGGCACCATTCTACTTTCGATGGTCGCACAGGGGGTCACTGGTTTTGCACTGCAGTTTGAAAGCTATGCAATACTGGCGTTCATTCGCTTTTGTGCAGGCATTGCGGCCGGAAATATTTCTGTCGCACAGGCCGCCATTGCCGACATCACCCCCGCGCACGAACGCGCTCGCTCGATGGTCGTCATCGGTATCGCCTTTGGTGCCGGGTTTGCGCTTGGCCCTGCAATTGGCGCTTTGATCACCACACTGAGTCCGGACAACTCGCTCATGCCGATTGCCATGACTGCAGTTGGCCTCAATCTTATAAATTTCATGTTGGTCTTTTCGCGCTTCAAGGAAACACACCACCGATTTGCACCACCAGAACTATCAACCATCGTCGCCGCCGCTCGCGCAGGGACTGACAGCGCAGGACAAGCCCGCTCCAGCCTTGTCCAAGACACTCGTCAACTCCTCGCCCGTCCATTTTTCAAGACAGCATTGCTCATGCAATTCATACAGGTGTTTGGATTCGTCGGAGTGGAAACTATTCTGCCGCTGGTTCTGACAGACGCTTATGCCATGGACCAAAATTCCGTTTACCGCGCTTTCCTTTTTCTCGGCGCAGCCGTCCTGCTGATCAATGGCGCAGTCTCAAGAAAAGTCCTTGCACGAGTGGGAGAGGCACGAACTCTCAATGCCGGACAGCTGTTCATGACCCTGGGAATTTTTCTGATCGCCTTTTTTCCGCCGAATGTAACAGGCCTTTATGGCGCCCTTGCGATGCTCTCGCTGGGAACTTCGCTCGCCAACCCTGCGCTGAGCGGGCTCGTCAGCCGACTGAGTCCGAACGACAGACAAGGTTTGGCGCTCGGGACAGCACAAAGTCTTTCGGCAGGAGCCAGGATATTGGGTCCGGCTTTCATGGGCCTCCTTTATGACAAGCTCAATGGAGCGCCCTCCCTGCACATATCAAGCGGACTCTTGCTCGTTGTGACGCTCATCGGTATGGCAGGTCTTCGTGGTCTGACGACCCGCACCACGTTATCGGTGCATGGTTAAAAAGGGAGAATTAGCGTGAATTGGAAACTTCCACTCAATCAGGTCGGCAGCGGCTGCACATTTC
>JBEDKY010000029.1:0-4126 GCA_041171905.1 Pseudomonadota bacterium | reverse complement strand
ACCTACACTCCAAATGCTCCAGAGAACGCGGTTGATTCGTTCTCCTACAAGGTCTGCGACAACAGTGCTACGCCAGCCTGCTCGGCTGCAGTAACCGTAACACTCAATCTTGTTGCCTCATCTTGGGAACAGAAAGCAACGTTTGATTTCATCGAAGGTCCTTCAGTCTCAATCTCTGGAGATACCTCAGCGATTGGAGCATATGAATTAAATCAAAAAGGGGGGGTTTACGTTTACCGCTCTATCGGACAAAATTGGGTACAAGCAAGTCAGGTACCAGAGGCGATCATAACAGCAGTGAATTCAAATTTATGGGATGCTTTTGGTTATTCAGTTTCACTTTCGGGAGACACATTGGCGGTCGGGGCGTGCGATGAAGATTCCGCTCAAACCACAATAACCAATGACATTACCGCGAGTAGCGACATTAGTAAATCATCTAGCGGTGCCGTTTATATTTACCGTCGCAGTGGCACCACTTGGTCACAAGAGGCATACATAAAAGCATCAAATAGTGATTCGGAAGATTATTTTGGAGTTTCTGTTTCGCTCTCCGGCAACGTATTGGCGGTGGGAGCAGCTGGCGAAGACGGATCTCAAACCACCATCACCAATGGGGCCAGTGCGGACCTTACAAATAACACTGCGTATTTATCGAGTGGAGCCGTCTACGTTTATCGTCGCACTGGAACGAGTTGGGCACAAGAGGCTTATATTAAAGCGAGAAATAATGGGGGGGGCGACGAATTTGGCACCTCTGTTGCACTTTCAGGTGATACTCTGGCTGTTGGTGCTCCTTTCGAGGACTCCAACACAACGACGATTACGACCACAGGCCTTACTTCAAATAATTTAGGACCCGACGCGGGAGCGGTGTATGTTTTTCGATACGGTGGCACTTGGGCACAAGAAACCTATGTGAAGGCCGTGAATGCAGGGAATGGCGATCGATTTGGCTATTCTGTCGCTCTTTCGGGCGACACTCTTGCTGTGGGTGCTCGTTTTGAAGATTCCAACCAAACTACGATCACTAATGGCGCCACTGCGACTTCAGACGATAGTACAACAGACAGTGGAGCGGTTTATATTTACCGCCGCAGCGTCACCTCTTGGGCACGAGAGGCCTATGTGAAGGCGGTGAATGCAGGGAATGGCGATCAATTTGGTGCCTCTGTGGCGCTCTCGGGCAACACTTTGGCGGTTGGGGCGATAGGTGAAGATTCAAACCAAACCACTGTCACAAATGGCAGTACGGCGAGTACGAACAATGAATTAGAAAGCAATGGCGCGGTGTATATCTACTTCCGTAGTGGTAGCAATTGGGCACAAGAGGCCTATGTGAAACCCGACAATGCTTTTGGATCGCAGCGATTTGGAACTTCATTGTCGATCTCTGGTGATACGTTAGTTGTGGGAACAAGTCTTGAGCATAATGCAGTCGGGCCCGCGTATGTTTTCCGCCAAACGGGGCGGATGTTTGACCCCGATCTTCGAGTGAGCAGCCGCACTTCCGAGAGCATCACTTTCGAATGGGCTTCCAACTTGGGAAGCACAACACAGGTCAAAGTGGCTCCAGCAGTGGTTGGAACGGGAAGTCCAGCAGCAAATTGTTCAGATGCTGGTGCCATCACTCTTGCTGCAGGCACCTCAACCTACACCTACTCTGGGCTCACTGCGAACACGAAATACGGCTTCCGCTTTTGCGCATGGGATGGCACGAACGCTTCTGCAGGTGCAACAGTTTGGCAATCCACCATACCGTGACCTTCTAAATTTTTCGCACAACTGGCCATTTGAGAATCTGATAGCGTAGGTTTTAATCTTGGAAACGTTGATTCCACGGGAGCCAGGATTCGGGTTCTGTGTGCAAGACATCCCAGTTTTCGAGAAGTGTTTGAAGGTAGCGGACTGGGGAAAGTGAGTTGAGTTGGGCGGTTTCCATCATAGACATGAGGATGTCGCCAACCTGTGCACCATTTTGGGTTTGGAAGAAGAGAGAGTTTTTTCGGTGACGGATTGCTTTTTTCAGCGCGCGCTCGGTTGTATTGTTATCCAACGGAACGCCTGAGATTTTGTAAAACAAGCTCAACTGGGTCTGATGCCTCAGAAGATAGTTCCATGCCTTGAAGCGATAGGAATTGGGTTCAAGGCTTTCGACCATTTTGGAAGCATGATTGAGGAGTTCTTCAAAGAGGGGTTTCGACACTTCCTGATGAGCGCGCAAGCGCTCATCAGGAGTGCACGACTTGGACTCCTCGTCGACTTTGTAGATTTCTGCGATACGACCGAGGACAAACTCAGTGTCCGCCGGATAGTAATCTCTCAGGTCATAAAAGTTCCGTCGCGCATGAACGAGACAGTATGCCGTGCGAACGGTATGTTGAGTTTTGTATGAATCGTTTGAAGAAAGTGCATCAATCATTGATGTTAACGGTTCTTCAGATTCTCGAAAGAGAAGAAGTTCACCGAAGTTCTCGCCGCAGTGTTTATTTGTTTTTTTGTAGAGCACCAGCTGATGGTTCTCAGGAGTCACGCACCGCATGGCGGTGGTGTTGATTCCCACCCGACCTCCCGGCGGGGATGTGGTCTTTGTTATTTTTGTAGCTTTAACATTCTGCGCAGCAGAATGATTTTCATGGGTGAGTCGTCGCGGCAAACAAGTTTTGAATTGGCTGCCGCAAGTTCCAGCGATTCGAACACTGGCTTGATGTTTTGAGCAGCCCAATAAAACGCTTGGAACTGGTACGAATCGTCGATTCGAAGTCCCATATTTTGAGTGAAGTCTTGAATTCGCCAGCTGGTCATTCCTTGACAGTAGCGAAGGTTTGCAAGCAGCGCGATGATCGAGGCATGCAGACCTGCATGACCTTGTTGAAAGAGTTTTGGTTCGATGGCCTGCTCGGAATGTTCACAGCTGCGGCAGCGCAGGGTTTCGAGTTCGGCAATAACAATCTCTACAAAACTGGTGGAAACGACCATTTTGCGAGTTCTGGGTTTGTCGTTGTAGAACCTTCCTGTTGAACAGTTTGGGCAAGTCTCGCCAGCGGTATGAGTGTGCAGACAAACTTTTTCTGTCCGCACTGGAGCAATGATGTTCAATTGATTTTTCTTGCGGCGTCTTCGTGGCTGAGCGTCACTGGATTCTTCATTGTCGGTGTCGACTTCGATGTGACCATGAATCTCAGCGAGATCATCTGCAGCAAACAGAGTCGGCTTTGACTCCGTGCCTGAGCCGAAAGCAACGTCTTTAAGCTTATTTAGAGCGATGTTCTTATCTGACGTGGCTGCATGGAGTGCTTCAAGAGCCTGCAATCCTGAGAGGAGAAGGTCTTTGGTCTGCGGCTCACCCGAAAATCTCTCGATGACGAGGCTTCGGGCCTTGATCATTTCGTCGGCAGAGTATAATTTCCGTTCGAGATGCAACTGCATCGCGAGACCTTTGTTTGGAATTTCTTTGGCGAGAACTTCATACAAGGTCTCTTTTATTTTGTAAAGGTAACAACTTCCAGGTTCTTTGAAAATTCGCGGATTTTGGATCTCCTTGCCAGAGAAGAACAAGTAACTCTCTTGCGTGATACACGGAAAGAATCTGATCACCGTTCGGCCAATGCAGGAATCGACCTTTTGAGAGTCGTTTTGTGCACAACCAGAAGCCCGTTCCATCATGAAAGAGAACTTTGACAGCATTCATTTTCCGATTGCGAAAGACAAACACACATCCGTTTGTTGGATCGATTTCAAGTGAAGTTTCGCAGACAGCTGAAAGTTTCTCGAGGCCTTGCCTGAAGTCGATGTGACCATGCACCACATACACCGGCGAAGCCGGTGAGATGGTCAACATGGCAAACCCAGCTTGAGCATCTGATGAAGAAAACTCACCGCAGCAGGATGCGATGGATCAATGCGAATCTTTAAACCGCTTGGATGTTCGATTTCCACGCCAGCAACAAGAGCCGTTTGCTGAACTGGTATAATTTTGGAAACAGTTATCGTTCCCTTTGAGATCGGTGGTCTCCCACGCCGACGGGGTGGCTCGCCGATGAATTCCTTCAAACGGTAGTAATCAACTTTGGCAGCCTTTGCGACGAGTGATGACGGCAGAGATTCACAGGCCGAGCGTGCCAGC
>JBEDKY010000028.1:0-15501 GCA_041171905.1 Pseudomonadota bacterium | reverse complement strand
CCGGGACTGGAGCTGCCTCGGTCGACGCTGCAGCAGCAGTTCCTGGATCCGAGGGAGCAGCGTTTGATGGAACCGCAGCGGAGTTTGCAGGTGAGGCAAACGGGTTGCCTGAGTTGGCATCTGCTGCAGCGGCTGGATTGCTGGCTTCAGCTGGTGGTGGCTCCGCGGCGGGGTTTGTCGCTGCGGCGTTTCCATTGACCTCAGCGTTGATGGCACCGCCACCCTCTTGCGCGGGTGCAGCGTTTCCACCGCCGCCGCCCTGCTCGTTGGCGATGGCATTGTTGAGCTCATTACCAATGGGATTGTTCGACGCTGCGGCCTCGCCTTCGGGCTTAGCCGTGTTCGAATTCTCGGTGTTGGCGTTGGCCGCTGCAGCGTTACCGTTTTCCGCGGCGGCTTCGCCGTTGGCACCGGCGTTATTGCCCGACGCAGATTCCTCACCAGCAGTTGCACCTTCGAGTGCCGGATTCGGCGACTCTTCACCGGATGAACTGCAGGCCATCGGACCTACGGCAAGAAAAATTGCCGCGACTGCAGGAAGCAGATAACTTCTCAATCTGGAGAGCGGTCGAAAACGCATCATCGCCGGATACCCTCATCAAGGATTCCAATGTTAAGACACCAGTCCAAACACCATTTGCGGATTGTTCGGCGTCTCTCTGAAAAGCTTTAAAGCCTTTGCGTAAATTTTTGGCATCTCGTTTTGCCCGCCGCCAAAGATCTGACTCAAAGCCACCGGAGGCGGTATGGACCAGTTCAATCACATCACGGTTTTGTTGCAGGAAACGGTTGATCTTGTATCGGTAAATTTTGCATCCTTGCTTGCTCAACAGAGAAACCAAATCTGGGCTGACTGCACTCTCGGTGGGGCCGGACACACGCTCGCCCTGCTCGATCGCTTTGCCGCGACACTCAGGGATACGGATCGCACGAATTGTCACATCGAACATCTCTGCTGCGATCAAGATCCTGTTGCTCTGGAAGCTGCCGGACAACGCCTGCAGCATTGGAAAGTACAAAATGCTGAGTTTGCCGGGAACATCACGGTGACGCTGCTTCCCATCAACTTTCGCGATCTCGCCGGTTGGCTGACGGAAAACAGACCGACACAGAAAATCAGCGGTCTGATTGCAGACTTTGGTGTCAGCTCGCCGCAGATAGATTCAGCAGAGCGGGGTTTTTCGTTTCTCCGTGAAGGTCCGCTCGACATGCGCATGAACACGACCGGCAAAACGACAGCGCACAGCATATTGACGACTTGGGATGCCAACGAACTGCAAAGAATCTTCTCTGACTATGGAGAAGAACCCCGCTCGCGCGCACTGGCCCGCGCGATTGTCCAAGACCGAGGCAAGGGACTGCTTCCACTGTCAAATACAGTTGAGTTCGCCAATTATGTCTCGCGCGTCTTAGGGTATCATCAAAGTCGGGTACACCCCGCAACACGGATATTTCAGGCGTTGAGAATTGCAGTGAACGAAGAGCTCAGTGCGATTGAAGAGCTGCTCGAAGCGCTGCCGACCCTGATGCACTCCAACAGTTGTGCGGGCTTAATCAGTTTTCACTCACTGGAAGACAGGCTTGTGAAAAGATACTTCAGGGCGTGGGAACAGGGCGATTTAACGCCGGAGGCAAAGCGCAAAAGCGAAAAGCAGCGCTGGACCGAGAGTCAACTTGGTCTGTTTGCAGCCGCCGACAATAAAACAAATTCGTTTGGACGCGAAGAACCGCGCGGCGGAATCGTTGCGGGAGAACAAGAGCTCAAAACAAACCCGCGCGCACGATCGGCACGTTTGCGGGGGTTTAGTTTCGCAAACGCCGGGGCTGACAGAACATAGATCACAAGCACGTCAGGAGGACTCGCTTTGAAAATTCACTGGAAGCGCATTGATGCCAGTCTCCTTTGCTTCGCGCTTGTCGTACTTGCTGCCGTGCCAGTCGCAGCATTGCGAACAAAAACCTATTCCATCGGCTACGAACTCGGTCGGCTCAAGTCCGAGGAGAAGCACCTCCGACAGCGCAACGTCGAGCTGCAAACACAACTCGCATCTGTGCAGCGCGCTGTTCGCGACAGCAGATTGAAAACCGCCGGACAAGGCAAGCCTTCACAGCTCAACCTTCCCTCGCAAACAAACGTCTGGCGCCCGCAAAACGCGCCAGTGAAATCGGAGACTCAGACGGGTGAGAAAAATATTCAACAGCCGTAAGAGTGCGCCGACCAAAAGGCTGCACGAAACTGCGGATGGCACAGATCTTCGACTGCGCGTAAAACTGTTCGCGGGTGCACTTGCCGCCGCGGGTGTCCTGATGATTGGCCGCTACGCCCAACTCGCTGTGCTTCCCACCGAGATGAATGAGAAACTCAGAAGCCGCGCGACCAAACAATTCGAGTCGGAAGTCACGCTGCTCCCGCCACGCGCAAAAATTGTTGACCGATCGGGTAGAACGCTTGCCGTCAGCGTGCTTCACCCAAGCTTGTTCGCCATCCCCAAGCGTCTGCCCGCAGACCGTGCCACACTTGAAAAAATCGCAAAACAAATCCGTGTCCCGGTCAATGTGTTGACCGATTTAAGGCGGACGAAAAAGGGATTCGCGTGGTTGCGTCGACATATCCCACCTCACGAGCTCTCTGGTATGGGCGATCTCCAGCAATGGCGAGAGTTCATCGGTGTTGCCGAAGAACCCAAGCGCATCTATCCGGAGAAGGAAACAGCAGCGCATTTGATTGGGTTTGTCGGCATCGACAACAACGGACTTGAGGGTGCTGAGGCAATTTTTAATGCCAAACTCAATGGTGTCGGGCAGATTGCAAAAGTCACGCGCGACGCTCGTGGTCATATAACGCTCACCACACCCAACGGCGCGGTGCAACCCGAGACGCAAAGCCCTCCGCTGGAACTGTCAATCGACTTGTCGATTCAGACGACAGCGGAAAGCGCGTTGCGCGAGGGAGTCATTAAATCACGCGCCCGTGCGGGTTCTGCGGTCGTGATGGATGTGACGACAGGCGAAATTCTCGCAATTGCCAGCTATCCGTCCTACGACCTGAATACGCCACCTGTGAATCAACCGGAGTCACGTCGCTTCAGACCGCTGATGGACGCACTCGAGCTCGGCTCAGTTGTCAAACCGATGTTCATTGCACGCGCCATCGACAAGAAAAAAATCCGCGCAAACGAACCATTCTTTTGCGAGAACGGAGCGATGGCTATCCCGGGTGGAAAGATCAGAGACACACACCCGCATGCAACACTTCTTCCCTCTGAGGTCATCAAATACAGCAGCAACATCTGCACATACAAAATCGTCCAGCGTCTTGGCAGGACGGGACTCTACGATGCACTCGGAGCATTTGGTTTTACGCGAACCACCGCAACAGGCCTGCCGGGTGAATGGTCCGGACGCGTGCAAAAACCCGAGGTCTGGCGTGAAATGCGCTTTGCCAACATGGCATTTGGACAGGGGATTGCCATTAGCCCGCTGCAGATGACACGTGCCATGGCGATACTCTCCGGAGGTGGAACCGATCCGGGAATCAAAATTCTTGCACGTGGCGATCAAGACGAGGGCAACGATCTGAATTTACCGCCGCTGAGAGTTATTTCTGAAGAGACCAGCAAGCTTGTCACCAATATGATGAGGGGTGTCGTCGAAGAGGAAGGTGGAACAGGAAGACTGGCATCCATATCCGGGCTGGCGGTTGCCGGAAAAACGGGAACCGCGGAAAAATACGATCCCAAGACGCGCTCCTACAGTGAACGTATTGCCACCTTCACAGGCGTGCTGCCGGCTGAAAAACCACGTCTTGCGATTACTGTTGTCATCGATGAACCTCAAGTCAGACCCGCTTATGGCGGCGTACTGGCGGGGCCGGTCTTCTCAGAGATCGGACAAAAAGCGATCAACTATCTCAATTCTCAGGGCCTCATCGAACTCGATGCAAATCCAATTCAGCCCATCCCCGACAAACTCGCAAAACAAGTTCCCGCCGGAGGAAACACCCATGATCGGCGGTGAACTGGATGTCGATTTCCGTCTGCAGCCCAACCGCGCTCTTCTGTTACTCGAGGCAGAAGGACTGCTGACGACAACACCACCCGAAAGTTCTCATCTCAGGCGTGGATCAAACTTGGCGACCAGTGAGCTGAAAATAGTCTGGGACACCCGCCGGCTCCCTGCCGGTGGATCGGCGGAGAAGATTATTTTCCTTGCAAGAAGAACCGATCGGTTCGACACGCATACGCAGGTTCCCGAATTGCTCAACGAGGGCCACGTTGTCATAGCGCAACAAGACTGCCTACAGCAGGGCGGCGACAATCAGGCCGACAGTGCAAGCTTGGCATGGAGCAAAGATCTGCAGACTCATCCAAATTTAATCTGCGTTTCTTCAGCCGACATGGCGCGACAACTCTTGCTCCAGTGTTCAAGTGAAGTACACGCTCGCAATTGGACAACCATTGCCATCACAGGAACCAACGGAAAAACGAGCACCACCCAGATCGCTGGCACGATGCTTGAAGAGCTCAGCCAAAAATCCGTCCTTCGTCTCGGCACGCTGGGAATCCAGATTGCCGGGCAGATTTTTGATAATCCTTTTCCGACTCAACCGGATTTTGCCGGACTGCTGGCGTCCTTGCGGATGGCCGAAAAGACTTTTACCTGCAATCAGTTGATCATGGAGGCCACCAGTATCGGAATCGCTGAGGGACGGCTGGGCCACTGGCCTGTGCAGTGCGCGGCATTTCTGAATCTGACGCAGGATCATCTCGATTACCACGGTTCGATGAGCAAATACCTTGATGCCAAGCTCGACCTTTTCAGACGCCATCTGCACCCGGCAGGTCAGGTTGTGCTCAATTGTGAAGACCCAGAATGGCAGAAGGTTGTGCGCGCTGCCGCGGGCAAAACCCGATTGTGCGTTGGTTTTGGCAAGAGCTTGATGCGCGATGCATTCTTCGCCGAGGCATCAGTTCACTTCTCCGGTGTCCGGTATCTTGAAGTGAGTCACCAACGCAGTGGCATCAACGGCATTGCAGGACAGTGGACGTTGTGGCTCGACAAACAGACAAGCGTGGCACAGTGCCAGTACCAGGTGCGATTGCTTGGCGCCGTTCAGCACGAAAACGTCTCGGCAGCGGCTGCGATGATGGTCTCGCTCGGATATCCGCTCGCTCAAATCGGTGGCGTCTGTCAGTCCATTGGCCCGATTCACGGACGTCTCGAACCTGTGTCGACGTCTGATGACAGTGGCCTGCCAGCAGTTTTGGTCGACTATGCCCATTCTCCAGACGCGCTGGAAAAAACATTGCAGACCTGCAGAGCACTTCTGCCTCGCGAGGGAGAATTGATTTGCGTTTTTGGCTGCGGCGGTGACCGTGATCCCGTAAAACGACCCATTATGGGAAAAATTTCTGCACAACTTGCAGACAAAACATGGATCACCTCAGACAATCCAAGAACCGAAAATCCGCAAAAAATTGTCGATGACATTTTGAAAGGCATTCCGGACGATCGCAGCGAGTTCACTCAGGTGCAAATTGACCGCAGTCGTGCGATTTGCGATGCCATCGCGGCCGCATCTGAAAGAGACATCATTCTGATCGCCGGCAAAGGCCATGAGGATTATCAAATCATCGGTGCCACGAAGTATCCGTTCTCTGACTCCGAGGTGGCTCGACAGGCCCTGAAGAGCAAACGTAAGATTTAAACAAAAAGAGGGCACCCGCTGACATGTTGCTCGCACTGATTCAAAAATTCACCGTATATGAACCAAAACTCAATGCTCTGACGTATCTCTCGAGCCGTGCAATTCTCGCGCTGATAACTTCAATTTTGATATCGCTCGCCCTATATCCGCCCTTCATCATGCGCCTGCGCGCACTCAAGCTCGGCCAGCCTATCCGCGAACTCGGTCCAGCGTCCCATATGGAGAAAAAGGGAACTCCCACAATGGGCGGTGTCGTCATTCTCTTCGCGACCCTGCTGAGCGCATTTTTATGGACGGACCTGAAAAATCACCATCTCTGGACACTGACGATTGTTACGTTGGCTTTTGGAGCCGTCGGCTTCCTCGATGATTTTCTTAAAATTACAAAAAAGAATCCCAAAGGCCTCGCAAGCCGCTACAAATATCTTGGACTGTCTGTCGGCGCCTGCATCGCCCTCGCCTGGCACTTCAATCAGCCTGGCGCCATCGATCCATCGGCCTCGACCCGCTCCAGTCTGTCTGTGATTTACCTTCCCTTCCTCAAAGATGTATCCATCAACCTCGGTTGGCTCTATCTGCCATTTGCCTATTTTGTGCTTGTGGGCTCCAGCAACGCGGTGAACCTGACAGACGGACTCGATGGTCTGGTGATTGGTCCTGTCATCACCTGCTCGATTGCACTGCTGGTACTCAGCTACGTGACTGGAAATATTGTGGTTGCAAAATATCTTTACTACCACACGGTTGCGGGCTCGGGAGAAATCGCCGTCTTTCTGGCTGCGTTGATCGGCAGTTCGATTGGCTTTCTCTGGTACAATACTTGGCCCGCACAGATCTTCATGGGAGATTCGGGCGCATTGCCGCTTGGGGGCATTCTCGGTGCAGTGGCGATGATCACCGGTCATGAAATTCTTCTGGTCATCATGGGAGGCGTATTCGTCGTAGAAGCGCTCTCGGTCATCATTCAAGTCGGTTCATTCAAAATGCGACAGAAACGCGTGTTCAGAATGGCGCCCATCCATCATCATTTTGAAAAAGGTGGATGGCCGGAGCAAAAGATCACCGTCCGTGCCTGGATCATCAGTTTCATGCTTGCACTTGTCAGCATCCTCACACTTAAATTGAGATAAGCACATGGACGTCCGCGGACTTCACATTTGGATTGTCGGGGCAGCGCGCAGCGGTCTTGCAGCCGCCCGATTGCTGCACGAGCGGGGCGCAAAGATATTTGTCACCGATCTAGGTACAATCGGCGACGAAGAAAAAAAAATTCTCAACGATCGACAAATTCCATTTGAGGAAGGTCGACACTCAATCGACAAACTTCTCACCGATGCGCAACTTGTTGTTCTGTCACCAAGCATACCGCTCGACAAACCACTGCCAATGGCTGTCCGCCAGTCGGGGATTCCACTCGTCAGCGAGATCGAAGTCGCAAGTTGGTTCATCCCGCAGTCGGCAATTGTCATCGGAATTACCGGAACCAACGGAAAAAGCACGACAACCCATTACGCCGCGCAGTTGTTTGCACTGGGACAAAGGAATTCGGTTGCCTGCGGCAACTATGGACGTCCGCTCGCCGATGCACTGATGGATCCTGCGCGATATAATGCCTTCGTCACTGAGCTCAGTAGTTATCAATTGGAAACAACTTATTCGCTGCAGCCAGACGTCAGCATCTTTCTAAATCTTCAAAATGACCATCAGGCACGCTATGGCTCGCTGGACGAATACCTGAAGGCAAAATGGCGCCTTGTCGCGCTCACACGAACAACCGGGCTTGTCGTCATAGACGAAGCGGTCTTGCGTCGTGCGATTTCCATTGGTCTTCCGCTTCCAGAGAGCCGCATTGCAGTCATCCGCGGCCAGCGCGACGCTCGCGCACCGCTGACGCCGCTCAAGGAACATCCTGCGAACCAAACCCTGCGCAAGGCACAGTCTCGCTCGCGCGGCCACTTGCCGATTCCGACATACGGATTGACTGCAACGCTCCCCTTGGAAGCGCAGATCGATCCCGACAAGCTCACTTACGTCTGGATAGAAAAATCATCTGCTGACGAAACTTCCGTAACATTGGTAGCGCAAAACTCGCAGACCGGTTCTAGAAACCTGGCCATTGAGATCAAGGAACCGTGCCTTCCGGGAGCGCATAATCAAATCAACATAGCCGCCGCGAGCCTTGCTGCGATGCACGACGGCATGCATGCCAACATCGTTCGTGCTCAATGGAATGCAGCGTCGACCGTCTACAGGCATCTTCCACATCGGTTGGAAGACATCACGCGCGGCCACCAACTGGTGTCAGCCAGCGGACAAAAAAAATCAGTACGCGCAATCAATGATTCAAAAGCGACAAACGTGGAAAGTACGCTCGTTGCCGTGCAAAGCTTTTCACATTCAATCCGGCTTCTGCTCGGCGGTGAACCCAAAGGTGACTTTTACGGCGAGCTTTTGCCATACGTTGGAAAAAATATCTGCAAGATTTATCCTTTTGGAAGAGCGGCAACACTCATTTGCCAGCAACTCTCCGGAATCGGCGACAGGCTCGCAGCGCCGTCTGCAAAGATGCTCGATGCTGCACAGCTGGCACTCGAGGAATCGGAACAGAACGACATTCTGCTGCTGAGTCCCGCATGTGCGAGCTTTGATGAGTTCAAAAACTTCGAACACCGCGGTGATTCATTCCGGCATTGGGTTCTGCAACACGCAGAGAAATAACCACACGCGCACCCGATGGCTGGCGACCACGAGGAGATCTGTCGATGGCAAACAAAAAAGAGCAAACTTTCAGCCAGTTCGATGCATATGGCGGACAAACTCTGTGGTTTCCGGTGATTGCATTGCTGTCTTTCGGGTTGTTGTTTGTTTACAGCGCGTCGAGTGTCTACGCCGGACAGAAATACGGAGACGAATTTCTTTTTGCAAAAAAGCAGCTGATCTATTTCATTCCCGGAGCGGCCGCCGCATACATCGGTGCACGCTTTCCCCTCGACAAACTGCAACGCTGGGCAACGCAAATTTTTCTTGCCACGGCGCTTCTGACAGCGCTGACACTGGTGCCCGGAATTGGCAGAAAGATTCTTGGTGCATCACGTTGGATTGCGGTGGGCGGGATGCAAATCCAACCCAGTGAGTTTCTCAAAATTAGTTCGGTACTCTTTCTCGCAAAAGTTTTATCAGACAATAAAATAGATTGGCGCAAACTCTGTCTGCTCTTTCTCGGTTTTGGGATATTGCTCAAGCAACCGGACTTTGGAAGTTCGGTGATACTCATGGCCGGTCTGTTTGCCGTGTTGTTTTTTTATGGAATTCCGAAGCGCTATTTCTTTGGTGTAGTGCTTGCAATCCTGCCATTGATCGGAGTTCTCGCAGTTGCGGCGCCTTACCGTCTCAAGCGGCTCGTCACTTTTCTCGATCCGTTTGCTGACCCGCTCGGTTCTGGTTTTCAGGTCATTCAGTCATTTGTAGCCATCGCCAGCGGCGGCATCTTTGGGAAGGGTCTCGGTGGAAGTCAGCAAAAACTATTCTTTTTGCCGGAAGCACACACTGACTTCATCCTTTCGGTGATCGGTGAAGAAATGGGCTTTGTCGGCTTGGCAATCATAATTCTTATTTATGCGATGCTTTTTTACTCACTCCTGCAGGTTCTTGTGGCAGTCAATGGCTCCTTTGCAAGAATGCTGACCGCAGGCTTGCTGGCCATGCTGGCATCGTCGACGCTCATCAACATGGGAGTTTGTGCCGGACTGTTGCCTACCAAAGGGCTTACACTGCCATTTATTTCTTCCGGTGGATCATCACTCGTGGCGAATCTTTTTGCGATGGGGATACTGGCGCAGATTCACGCGGCGGCGTACATGCGTCAGCATGGAGGAATGCGCGCAGATGTTCAAAGCGATTGACCGGATTCATTTCGTTGGAATTGGCGGCAGCGGTATGTCGGGTCTGGCCGAGGTATTGCTCAATCTTGGGTACAAGGTGAGCGGCAGTGACACCAAGGACTCCACGATCGTCCGGCGTCTTCGCGGCCTTGGAGCAAACATCAGTCAAAATCACTCCGCAGACAATGTCACCCATGTTCAGGTGGTGGTTGTCAGCAGTGCAATCAATCCGCAGAATCCCGAGATTCGTGCTGCGCAACAGGCACGTATTCCAATTATCCACCGTTCCGAAATGCTCGCCGAGCTCATGCGTCTCAAGTATGGAGTCATTGTCGCGGGCACTCACGGCAAGACGACGACCACAAGCATTATGGCCAACGTTCTGCATGAGGCCGGACTCGACCCGACAGTTGTCATTGGCGGGATTCTCAATTCCACAAATTCAAATGCCAAACTAGGCAGCGGAGACTGGTTTCTTGCCGAAGCAGATGAAAGCGATGGCAGCTTTCTTCGACTCAGCCCAACTGTCGCGGTGGTCACCAACATTGATCGCGACCACATGGACCATTACGCCTCGTACGATGAGATTGTGGCGGCCTTCTCTGCATTTCTAGACAAAGTTCCATTCTACGGAGCGATCTGCGCATGTATCGACGATCCCGGAGTGCAGCGTGTACTTCCGAAATTGCGCAGGAGAATCGTGAGCTTTGGTCTCAACAAGGATGCTGACGTGAGTGCACATAACATCACCCATCTCGGTGGTGTCAGCGAATTCACAGCCGTCATCAATGGAAATGAGTTGAGCCGTGTGACGCTCAAGATGCCCGGCCGTTACAATATTTTGAATGCGCTTGCTTCGATTGCCGTCGGTCATGTGCTGGAGATTTCTCCCGAGCGGATTTGCTCGGCAATTTCGGGATTCGAAGGCGTGCTGCACCGATTCACTCAATTGGGTGTTGTTGGGCGCATCTCGGTCATCGACGACTACGCCCATAACCCAAAAAAAATTGCGACCGTTCTGGAAGGCATCCGCGAGAGCTGGCCCAACCATCAGGTCTGTGCGATCTTTCAGCCGCATAGATACTCTCGTGTCAAACATCTGGCGGATGAATTTTCTACGGCCTTTGTGCATGCCGACCATGTCATCGTAACGCCTGTCTATGCTGCCAGCGAGGCTCCGATAGAAGGCTGTGATCACGAGAGCTTGGCCAATTTAATCCGGCAAAACTCATTCAACGGATCAACGCTTCCCGTAGAGACCTGTCAAAACCTCGACCAAGCAGTCTCACTCGGAATGAACTTCGCGTGCAAACATAAAGAGAACGATCAAGGATGTACGGGCGTGCTGCTCATCACACTCGGTGCCGGAGATGTGCAGTCCGTAGGCCCCCGTCTCTTGCTGGAATTGAGTGTTTTGTGAGGAGTCATGTCGCAACTCAAAAAGCAGACAGTCGCCGCGCGAAAACAGGCGCGACGCAGCAGCAGCACGACAGCAGCGAAGTCCGATGGCTCTGCTGTCCACTTTCGCTCGGTTGTTGCTTCCACATGGAGAGTCTCTGCACGCCTTGCAACACTCGTTGCCAAACCTTGCCTTGCCGCAGCTAAAAAATGGCCTAAATTCTTTCTGATTGTCGGTCTCAGCCTGCTGACTGTTACGGCCGCAGGTTATGGTGCTTCGCGTGTTGTTGGTTCCATCCGACAAGCGCTTCCGGAGTCGTTTGAGGTCAACACGCCGCGCGCCGATTTGCTGGAATCAATTTCCCGCATCTCACGCGAGACCATCGCGACAGCGCGCAACGAGCGGTGGAATCGCAGCACACTCACCGACAAACTGCTCTCGCGCATCAGTCTCGTTGACGGCGTCGATGAGGTTTCGCTGCGTGCCGGACTCGACGGAAAGCTGAGAATTGAAGTCGCTGCACAGGCTCCTATGCTCATCATCGAAGGCAAGGGCAACGAGCGAATCCTTGTCGGAAGCAAATTCAAAATTATTTCACGCAGTGTGGGAATGAGCGAATACCCGCAACTTCCCCTACTCGAAGCGACGGATCTTCCTCTGAATGTAAACTCAAACAGAGAGAAACGGCGGACACAAACGGGAGTCTTTGTCCGGCCTGCATCGGTCTCGTCGGCTAACATCCGCTGGCTCAGCCAGCAGACACTGCGCATCCATGGACTCTTTGCATCCGATAAGCTCAACACCGAGCTAGAGAAAATTAACTGGCGCGTTGGCACCGGTTTTTCTGTCATACTCAGACACAAAGAACTGCGTTCTGCGCAAGGTGAAGCCGTCAGCCAGACCACTGTCGCGGTGCCGGCTTCGGCACAGCAACCCATGCAGCAGATTGAGCAACCTCCCGCACCTTTGCGCACCACAGTTATTCTCGGTGAGGGACAACTCAACGAAAAATATGAGCGGCTTGTGCAGGTCATGCAGGATCTGCGCCTGAAGAAGAACGCAGTTGAACAGATTGATTTGGGTTATGCCGACAAGGCCATCATCCGCATGTCGGAAAATCTCTCGGAAGTAAAGCGCGGAGGAATCCAATGACCGAAAGCAAGGGCAAGAGCGACTTCTCAGTCGGCCTGAACATTGGTTCTTGCCAATCGCGGATTGTTGTCGGAATGGCTCACATCGATTCAAATGAAATGCTCAGTGGCTTTTCCGCCCACGGCGGATATGCGTTCGGCGAAGAAGAAGGGCCCGAACAGACACGTCACTCAAGCAGATCCTTCCACATCGTCGCTGCCGCCGAGGCCTCGCACAATGGAATCCGCCGAGGCAGCATGGTGGACCTCGAATCGATCGCGCAGTCTATCCGCGAGGTCGTTGATGAAGTCGAAAGGCAGTCAGGACTCGAGCTTGATCAGGTGCGCGTCAGCCTTTCGAGCACCAGCGCAGTCTCTGAAAATTTTACTGAGTCACTTGCACTCAAAGGCAGTGACGTGCGTGAAAGCGATCGCGACCGGCTTCTTCAGATGGCAAAAGCTCATGGAGTTCAGCCTGGACTCGAGCAAATTTCGACGCTGACCGGACATTTCATTGTCGATGGTCGTCCGGGTATTACCAATCCCGTCGGTATGTTCGGAAATTCTCTTGGCGGACTCTTTCATCGCATCGCCGTTCCTGAAGGTGACCTTCAGAATATCATCCGCGCCGTCAACAAGGCCGGCCTTCACGTTGAATCTGTGGGCTTTGAGTCTCTTGCAGCTGCGGAGGCCGTGCTGGATTCGGACGAGCGTGAGATGGGCTCCGTGTGCATCAATTTTGGTGCGCATCTCACGCACGTGGTCGTCTATTCCTCCGGCACGCCGATTTTCAGCAAAGATTTTCCTTTCGGTTCGCACCACATCACAAAGGACATCGCCATCGGTCTGCGCATCACACAGACCGAGGCAGAGAGAATCAAGAGAGATTTCGCACAGGCCTATTTCAACCCGCAGGACGCACATGAGACCTTTTCTGTGCAGACTGCCGAGCATCTGGGTGGCGCGCGTCAATTCACGCGTGGCCAGCTGATGCACATTGTGGAGCCGCGGGTTCGCGAGATTCTGTCGTTCATCCACACCGAGCTGCGCAAGCTCAAAGTCACCCAGTTCATCTCGAAAGGGGTTGTTCTGACAGGCGGAGGCTCACTCCTCCCGGGCTTGTGCTGGGTTGCCGAGGAAGTGTTTGGTGTCAGTGCTCGGGTCGGCTATCCGTTGAATTTGACAGGAGTCACAGAGGGACTCCGCTCGCCCGTCTGCACCTCGACAATTGGTTTACTCTCTCCCCTGTTTCAATCAGAGGAAGAACCCAGCAACGGCTCTTGGAAAAATGTCCGCGGCGGTTTGATGGGTTGGGCTCGGACTCTGATCGATAAGATTCGAGAACCAAACGAAATTACCTGAGTTTAAAGTTTTTTCTCAAAACTGACGAAGAGAGCATGTCTCTCCGGAATCGGGTCGGGTCAGCTCGCTGACTCGGCTTTTTTTTGCCAGTTTTTTGACAGAGAGAGTCAATTTTTGGACCTCTTTGTTAAGGAATTACGCTGAAATCTTTACACGGCAAAGTTCGCCCACCTATACTTTCAAATATCCGCAGAAACAGTTCGACGTGCGCCTGTCGACACAGAGGAGCAAACCACCATGCTTGAACGTGAGAAGTTTTCATCGAATGCAGTTATCAAGGTCATCGGCGTCGGCGGTGCTGGCGGAAACGCAATCAACACGATGATCGAACAAGGGCTGTCGGGCGTCGAATTTATTGCAGCGAATACCGACGTTCAGGCGCTGGCCTCCAACCTCGCGCCAGTCAAAATCCAACTGGGCCGCGAACTCACAAAAGGTCTTGGAGCGGGGGCAAACCCGGAAGTAGGCCGCGATGCTGCACTAGAAGATAAGGCAATCATTCAAGAAGTTCTTTCGGGCGCCGACATGGTATTCGTCACGGCGGGTACAGGCGGTGGCACCGGTACAGGTGCAGCTCCTATCATTGCTCAGGTCGCGCGTGAGATCGGCGCACTGACCGTCGGTGTTGTCACCAAACCCTTTTCTTTCGAAGGCAAACGCCGGAAGATTCATTCTGAACAGGGAATCCAGTCTCTCAAAAGCTGCGTCGACACCCTCATTACAATCCCCAATCAACGCTTGCTGAGCATTGCTCCTCCGCAAATGTCGATGCTCGACGGTTTCAAGCTCGCCGATGAAGTTCTGCTCAATGCAGTCAAGGGAATTTCAGACATCATCAATATCCCGGGCCGCGTGAATGTGGACTTCGCCGACGTGCGAACAATTATGTCTGAAATGGGTATGGCACTCATGGGAATCGGCACCGCAACAGGTGAAAGCCGTGCCATTGAGGCTGCGCGCGCAGCAATCAATTCTCCTCTTCTCGAAGATGTCGACATCGAAGGAGCGACCGGCATTCTCATCAACATCACAGGCAGCAGCGGCATGACACTGCATGAAATCAGCGAGGCATCCACGCTGATTCAAGAAGCTGTGCACGAAGACGCAAATATCATTTTCGGATCTGTCGTCGACGAAACGATGGGCGACACTCTGCGCGTGACGGTTATTGCCACCGGCTTCGACCATGCCCGCGTCTCACTGCCTGACTCCCATAACAAGATGTATCCAACTGCTGGAGCAGGCTATGGTTACCAAAATGGGAACGGAATGGCCGCGACAAACCATGGCCAGCAGTATGGCGCAGCACAGCCCTCTCATAACCAACGCGGAGGCGTGAACAACTACGGTTATGGCAACGCTCAAAATGACCCCCGTCTTGCATCGATGAACCAGAATACGCAGGGTATGGGACGCAATGACGTTGGTCACAATGGGCGCGCGCAGAGCAATCAACTGTCCAACCATGCTCAAATGAATCAACAGCAACAGCAGCAGCAACATCCGGTCGCAGCAGGTCTTTCGCTGCGCGCACCGTATGAAGTTGGTCAGCCCATCAACAACAATTTTCGCCGGACGGACGGTTTTCATAACCAACAAACAGAATCCGCAAATCTGAGTTATGGTCGTCAGAATCAACAACCGACAAACCTCGGCGGCGGTTCGGCAACTTCATCCAACCAGCAACAGTCGCAACAGGCAATCGCACTCCAGAACGCCGCGCAGACCGCTCACCAGCTGCGCACAGCACTGGCAAGCAGCTCTGGTGCCGAGAATCTGGAAACGCATGCCGGTGACCTTGGCAACAGCCGCACAAACCAGCTGGGTTCAAAGAATGAATTCGAAGAACTGACACAATGGACACTCGAGTTGTCTCGTCAGGCGAATGCTGACACGGCGGCTGTTGTTGAGTCTGCAAACCATAACGTTGCAGACCCACTCGCTGGTCTCGCCAACGAGCTCTCGATTGCTGCAAGCGATGAGAGCGACAACGATCGCGCGTTGCGACTCGCACGCGAGCTC
>JBEDKY010000027.1:0-11958 GCA_041171905.1 Pseudomonadota bacterium | reverse complement strand
GGCGGACGATGTCTGACATAAACTACTTACCCATCGGTGATGCGAATGCTGATTTCAAACTTCTGCAGGGTGTCTCCCTGCAGCTCTTCGCTGCTGACGAGCTGTTTCAAAGTGACTTGGTCGAGCTTCTGTGTCTCACTCCTGACCGGTACCGTAACCGAAGATTGTTTTAAATCTGAATTGAGCAGTTGTGGCGGAATGAAATCTTTCATTTCGCTGGCGTCTGTGGCATCGATTCTGCCTATTTCCTTGAGGCGTTTCATGTAGTCGGCGATGACTGTGTGATCGAGCGCATAGCCGTTGAGCACGAGACTTTTGTTTTTCATCGAATAAGAAATTTTCGTGAACCACATTCGTTCAGGATGTTTGGATTGAAGGCTGTCCAACAAAAGGATTGCGATTTTTCTTCCTTCGCCAAGCTGCCGTACCCGCGCCGCGCGCGATCTTATTTGTTCAGTTTTTGCACGGATTTCTTTCGATCGCTCAATTTCCTTGTTCAGGCTGCTTTTGGTGTTCTGCAGTTCGGCGATTTTGTCGTCAATCTCCTGGGCCTGTGCATCGAGACTGTGAGAGTGATATTCGATGCCGAAGTAAGCTGCAAAGCACAAAACAATCACGATGCCTGCGTGCAGCGCAAGACTGTTCCTTCCGACCGACTGATCAACCTGAGGTGCAAGGTTTATGCGAATCATTATTTGTCGCCCTCCCTGCGAAGGGCCAGACCGGTTGCGACTGCAAATTGATGCGAGTAACGGGAAGTGACGTTCTCCTGATCTTTTGAGCTCAACTCCATGCCTCGAAACGGAGTTGCATAGACCGTGTCCGCATTAAGCATGTTGCTTATTTCTTCGCTGAGGCCGGGAACAACCGAGCCGCCACCCGATAGCACAATGGAGTCGATTTCGCGGATGGCGGCATTTGTTTCCATTCCCGCATAGAATTCCATCGTTTTTTTGATCTCTTCACAGAGCTCGGAGGTGTGTTGCTTGCAGATCTCGTCAACCTGCGGATGTCCAGCGATGAATTCCGGATTGCCGACGCTCCACTTGAGCGTCTCTGCCTCCGTGTGGCTGATTCCAAGTTGGCGTGAGAGCAGATCTGTGAAGTGCGAGCCGCCGACCGGCAGGCTTCTGATGATACTGGTCATACCACCGATTGAGAGGTGAATTTTTGTGCTGTCGCGTCCGACGTCAACACACAAATTTGTGCGCGCACCCTCCGGCATGACCTGCTCGTAAGAATTTGAAATGGCAAATGCATCGCAGTCCAGAACTGCTGGACGCACGCCCACTTGCTTGAGCATCTCGACGTACTGTTCAACGACACTTTTTCTTGCAGCGACCAAAAGGATTTGTAGCTGGCCTTCGGTTGTTGGTTCACCGATGGGTTCGTAGTCGATTTCCCAATTGGCGAGGTCCGAATCGACGTGTTGTTGGGCTTCCAGCACGACCTGTTTACCAATTTCAGCGACTCCCTGAAATGGAATCGAAATGCGTTTGAAGACGACGTTGATTCCACGCAGGCCAACAGTCGCTGACGCGCCCTTGAAAGACAGTTTTGTTTGTCGCAGTGCATCTGTCACAACTCGCGCGATGGTCTTTGTGTCGCTCAGACTTCCGTCGACGACACAACCTGGCGGTGTTTCTTCCCAGCCGAGTCCGAGCAGCTTGTAACCACGTCCTGATTTTTCAAGCGCAACGACTTTTACAGCTGAAGCACCGACATCGATGCCCAGCTGTATACTGGAGTTGCTCTTAAACAGGCTCAACAGTGAAGGCGCCATTCAATTCACGTCCTTCCAATGCACTCAGGCACTGTTGAACATGATGAAAGAACTGCAGTGAGAACTTGATGAAAAGATTTCAGCCCCGAGTCAGTGTAATGACGGGGGCAGGCGAATCACCTAATTGGCGATTTTTTCCTGAAGCTTGTGCGAGGAGACTGCGGGTCTGAAAATTCTTGCCCAGCCTGTGATGTAGTTGCGCTCCTGCGGCGAGACTGTTTCGTCAAACCAAAGAGACTCTACGACGTCGCATTCAAGATGAATCAAGAGTTCCTCGAGTGAACGACAGATCACTTGACCATTCGGAACAAGCGAGAGAGCTGTGTCATTCTCTGAGTGAGTGTAGAGCACGGGAAATTGCTCTGGAGGCGTACATTCGTCAGTTTCAGTGCTGTTGCTCTGCTGACCTTCGATAATCAATTGCGAACGAAAACGGGACTTACTCAAATTTCCAGCCTGACTGGCATCGCCCATGGGGCAGCTCCTGTGTAGGCACCATGTCTGCAGTAGCGAAAGTTACAAACTGCTGCAGTGTGTGGCGCTCAAGGGGGAGTCTGCCCAAGCTTGGCCGAGAAGTCAAATCGGTGGACGTAGTCTTATTGCCGTCAATAGTGAATATCTTGGAATGACCAGAGTTTAGTGACCGGTCGATCCGAAGCCGCCCTGACCCCGTGACGTGTCAGAGACCGACACCGAGTGGGGGCGAATGGCAAGCGCAAAGACACCCTGTGAGACCTTGTCACCTTTTGTAATTTTGAAGGGTTCGCTGCCGTGATTCATGAGGCAGGTCATGATTTTGCCTTCATAATCAGCATCCACGGTTCCCGGAGCATTGAGCACCGTGATTCCGCGTTTAACGGCAAGACCACTGCGCGGGCGTATCTGAAGTTCCGCTACGACGTCGAAGCCTGTCCTGCCGAGGCGAAGACGCGCAACTGGCTTGTTGTCTTGCGGAGCAAGGCGGAGTCCCGTGTCGACGAGCCGCCATTCTCCTGCAGGAATGACGAGGTCATCTGCTGCACGCAGGTCGAAGCCGGCAGAAAGGGCGGTTGCGTAGCTGATTTCAGCAACGGCATCGTGGTCTGGTCGGGAGTTTTCAAGAGCAAGAACAGGCAAGCCGCCGCTGACTTCAATTGGAAGACGCTTGAGCGCACGACCGAGTTTTTCTCCGGCCTTGGGTATGATTCTGGAACGGAGACCCTTGAACTTTGCAGTGAGAATTTGTTTGCGGACCATGTGATTCAACCTCCGCGGCGACGAAAACACGTTTCGTATGCGCCGTCAAAACTTGACCACAGGCTGGCTTCCGGCATAAACCCTCAGCACTTAGGTCAGTAGCTCCAACGGTAGAGCAGTTGATTCCAAATCAACGGGTTGTGGGTTCGAATCCCTCCTGGCCTGCCACTTCTCCCTCAAAATCAATGCGCCTCCAAAATTCCGATGCACGGGCCGGCGAGTTTGTTTTGTCAGGAATTAATCGTCAGCGTGGCGCCAAGCGACTCTAAAAGTCCTATTGCCTCTGGGAGAGAAACCTTCGTATTTTTCAGCCGGTTTTCGCGCGGATCAAAAAAATAGCCATTGGCTTGTGAGAAGTCCGCATCAGCGAGATTTGTCTTGTTGAATTGTGCTCCGTGCATTCGGCAGTGGGGAAATTTTGATTTCTCGAGTCGTGTCTCACGGAAATCCACACCCTCGAGCAAGCACTCCGCAAACACGATTCCGCGCAGGTCGAGCATCACAAAGGATGAGTCGTTGAGCTTGCATTGTTGAAACTTTGCAGAGTGAATGCCTGCCGATTTGCTCCAATTGACACCCACTGCCTTGCAGTCGGTGAAGCTGGCGTTGCGAAAAGAGGAGCCTGTGACTGTTGCGACACTGAGATCACAGTTCTCAAAATTGCAATCAATGAAACGGCAGTTCTTGAGTTCCTGACCGATGAACTTACAGCGCCGGAATGTGCAGCCTTCAAAAAGACAGCCAATCAGGGGACCGTCCTCCAGCCCTTCAAAAACCTCATCTGACTTTTCTTCTTGTTCCATTTGTGACTCTCCAGACCTAAGTTCAAAAGAGCGAACCTTGGAGAACAAAAAAAACCTCGGTTCGTGAGAACCGAGGTTTTGCTAGGGGATGGCGGGAGCGACGGGACTTGAACCCGCGACCTCCGGCGTGACAGGCCAGCGTTGTAACCAACTCTACTACGCCCCCGCGGCAGAACAGGTGTCTAGCAGAGCAGTTCAGAGCGCGCAAGTCCAGAAGACGAAAAAAAATCAGTAATGAAAAGTTAAATCTTTCCGCAGTTTTTTAGGGCAAGCAAAAGTGCCGCAAGCAAGAGAGCGACCTGAAGTCCGCGCGCCGCTTGAGCCTTCCATGCGGGTATTGATTTGTCCTTGCGAGACGTCGGGGGCTGCTTGTGTTGGATATGCGTCCCACCTGCGCTTCTTCTCAGGGTTGGCTGGATGGCTGCGGGCTTTCGGAAGGGCAGTACCTTGCCTTCGGGCTCAACGCTGCTGCCGGACGAATTGTTTTGGTTATTGTTGTCGTTCATGTCTGCAATATATTTTCCAATTCGGGGATGCAGCTCATTCGTCGAAGAACGACGATGCCGACCGCATCATGTTGCCCTTGAGTTTCGCGTTGCTTCTAAACAAAGGTATTTTCGGACAGGTTTCCTGAAAGTAACTGATGTTGAAGTCATTGCGGAACAAGAAGAGAGCGTTGCCCGACATGTCGCGCACGACGGTTGCGTCCGTTTTGGCTTTGGCGTCTGCAATCTCGCTGTCGGTGCAGTTCGTCCATCGAGCGTGTTTGTAGGGCAACAGATCAAGTGAGCAATCAACGTTGTATTCATTGCGCAGGCGGAAAAGTACAACGTCGAACTGAAGGACGCCGACAGCAGCAAGAATCGGATCACTTGCAGCACGCGACTCGTCGACGAACATCTGAACCGTTCCCTCTTGGCAAAGCTGCACGAGGCCCTTGAGCAGTTGCTTGCGCTTGAGCGCACTCGATGTGCGGACTGCGCCGAAGTGTTCAGGTGCGAATTGGGGAATTCCCTCGAATTCGAATTTGTCTTGTTCAGTAAGCGAATCACCGATGGCAAATAGCCCCGGATCATAAATACCGACGATGTCGCCAGCATAGGCGCGGTCGCTCGCAGTGCGTTCCTGCGCAAAAAATTGCTGCGGCTGGGTGAGCTTGATTTCACGTCCCAGACGCGAGTGATTCACCATCAAACCTGCTTCATAAACACCGCTCACGACGCGCAGAAAGGCGATTCTGTCGCGGTGTTTTGGATCCATATTTGCCTGAATCTTGAAGATGAATCCGCTGAAGTTTTCAGACAGCGGTTCAATGGGGCCATTGCTGCTGCCCTTTGGACTGGGTCCCGGGCACATTTGCAAAAAGGCTTCCAGAAAGGCCCGGACCCCGAAATTTGTCATCGCACTGCCAAAGAACACGGGCGATATTTCCCCGCGCAAAAAACTCTCTTCGACGAAATCGTTCCCTGCCGTGTCGACCATGTCGAGTCCTTCAAGAGTTGACTCGAGATCGGAAGCGGGAATCAGCTCTGAAAGTTGCGCCGTGTCGTTGAGCGGAATGAGTTGTGCAGGCGTTTCAAGTGTGGTGTTGCGTCCCTGAAAGTAATGAACCATGCGACTTTTGCGTTCGATAACTCCCTTGAAGCGCTCACCGCTGCTGATAGGCCAAGTCATCGGATAGGTCTGGATGCCGAGAACGCGTTCGATTTCGTCCATGAGGTCAAACGGGTCGCGCGCGTCGCGGTCCATTTTGTTGACGAAAGTGAAGATTGGGATTTGCCGTATTTTGCAAACCTCAAACAATTTAATCGTCTGCGGCTCGACGCCCTTGGCACCGTCGATGAGCATTATTGCGGCATCGGCAGCGGCCAGAGTGCGGTAAGTGTCTTCCGAGAAGTCTTGGTGGCCAGGAGTGTCGAGCAGGTTGCAGGCGAAGTTGCGGTACTCGAAGTTCATCACGCTCGTGGAAACCGAAATACCGCGTTGCTTTTCCAGTTCCATCCAGTCTGAGGTGGCAAATTTCTTTGATTTTTTCGCCTTCACAGAGCCGGCAAGACGGATTGCCCCGCCCAAAAGCAGCAGCTTTTCCGTCAGTGTCGTTTTACCCGCGTCGGGGTGCGAAATGATGGCAAAAGTTCGCCGGCGTTGGGTTTGTTCTTGTAGTTCTTGTTTATTTGCAGGCATGGCGCCCTCCGTTTTGCAACGCGTGCCTAGCACAGAGCTGTGTGTGGCTGCAAGGTAAAAATCTTCAGAAAAATTGATTAGTTTGGCGCTTTTGTCGGTTGACCTGCTGACCAGTGTTTTGACGCCCTTGTGTGTTTCCCAAGCCCCTGATTCGGGTCATACTGTTGAGAGTTTTCTCGGACGACATCAACCGTCTGGCCCCTGCCGGGCTCATTTTTGTATCGGACTCAATATGTCGCTTGTCAGATCAGAAGAATTGTCACGGCTCGGTCTCCAATTCGGAGTTTTGGCGGCTGCATTCGCACAGTCGCCCACCGCGATTCGTGCCGTGCACATTCGCCGCGCGGAGCGTGCCCTTGTCGCGCTGGAAGAATTTTCGCGCGGTCCGCTTCCCGATGAAGCCAGACAGTGGCTGAGCGCCAAAGATGCCCACAAAGTCCTTCAGCAGCGGTTGGAGACTTTTGAGAAATTGAAGGCCGGAATCGATGCGCGCCAGAGCGAAATTGCCGACTTGACGAAGACTCTCAGCCTTTGGAATTCACTGCCTGAGGCAGAGCGGCAAAAGTTTATTCAGAATCACACTCGTGCCCAGCAATTCTACGATCAGAAGCTGCAGGTTGCGGAGTCGCATATTCTCCACAAGTACTCGCGCTACAAGGCGCTCAACAAGCTTCTGCCATACGCAGACAATGCCGAGCATCTTTGCGATGCAATTTTTCATTATCAAAACCGTGTCCGTTATGAAGAAAACATTCAAAAAATTGAGCAACGTCGAGAGAACGCAATCGAGCGTCTGGCTTCGGTTCGGCGTGGGTTCAATCTTGCCCTGTTCATGTGTGTGCTGATTGTCAGTCTGCCTCTGTGTGTTCCAGTTGCGTTCAGTCTGTGGAATCGCAAGCGCGAAATCGAGCATCAGCTCGCCAACATGGTTGAGTCTCAAAAAAGGGAAGAACGCCGGCTGCAAATTGCCGACGAAGGTGTGATTGCATCCGAGGAAATCAAGGAGATTCTCGGCGACGTGCCGCTCGAAACCATTCGCCGCACGCTCGAGGAATTGCGCGAGCTGCGTTCGGAATTTCAGCGCGTGGACAAGAATCCATCGACGACGGCTGCATTGGTCTCATTCATCGATCTCTATAAACCCAGGCTGCGTGAGTTGTTCGGCGATGTCCCCGAAGACATGGCCGGAGCATTCCGCTGGTTCAAGGAAGAGGTTGACAGGGTTCTGAATGTTGAAGCTGAGCGTTCACGGCTGATGGCCGGTGTGGCCGAAATGAGCGCTGAAGTTTCCAAGCTTCTTAAGGGACACGCTGAGCCCATACTTCGCGACAGCTTTTCGCGAGTCAAAGAGATCGTAGAGTTAAATTTCAACTTTGAACTGGATGAGTTTTACAAGATTGAGCTTGCCCGGCAGATGAGCCGGTTGCCAGCTTTGCTGCAAACAGCAAGACTGATGCTCAGTCAGGTCAGCCACGGCCAGATTATCGATCACTCGGTCTGGCAGGATTTGTACCGCTGGATGCTGCTGCTTGAGTCTAATTTTCAGGCCATGGCTCTTGAACTGCAACTGAGCGAAGGGTCTGATTATTCCGAAAACACACAAAATACTGATTTGGAGCTCGCATGAACATGAGAACTATTCGCTCTGTGGTTGTGACACTGATATCGCTCACGTCTCTGCCTGTTGTGGCCTCGGCTGCCGAGATTAAAAACGAGACTGCCATCACGCTTGATTTTCAGAACCGACAAATTCAATTTTTCGGGATTTACTCGCCAGCGAAATCTTCGGCACGTGCCCAGGGATTGGAAGCTGAGATTGTAGCGCGGCGCAACGGTATCGCACATTTGAATACACAACTCACGCGCGGCTGCGAGGGTGCTCAAAACGGCAAGCCAAACGACGCTGCCGCGCCAAGCTGGCAGGGTTCGGTGAAGTCGCAGGGAAGCGAAATTTTTGCGAACGGTGTGCTTAAAATTTCCCTCGTTGCGCCTCTGCGCGACGTGCTGAAGGCATCGGGGAAAAAATCGAATGCGCTGAAGGCCAAAGATGGAACACCGCTTGCGCTCAAGCTGCCACGCCTTCCCGCCACGGCGCTCAAGTGCGGCGTCTTGAATGTGTCTCTCGGTGGTAAATTGGTGACGTTGAATCCTTTGTCCGGTTCGACTGAATCCGGTGCCAAAGTTGTAACTCTCACGTTGGATGGATCATCCGGACTGCGTCCATCAGGCTCCGCCGATCTCGCCCTGCTTGAAAATTCGAACTTGCTCGGGGGAGGAGAATCAACTCCGTCGGCAGCGGATGGCAATTCGCCGGCCACCGATGCCTCGGGTTCAACGGCCAATCCAACTGAACCACCGGCCGCTGCGACTCAGCAAAATTCACCAGCCAATTGAAGAATAAAGGTGTCGGCTCATGAGCGCTGTCCTCGTTCCTTTGGCGATGTTTCTCGTCAATGAAACAACCAAGGATGTTTACGTCTTGCCCCCCGAAGCGGCCGCAAGCATCGAGGGTGCAAAACCATGTGCTCCGCTCAAAGCCAGCATTGCTGCCACGACTTTCACGGCTGCAATGCTTGACCAGTTGTGCACGGTGACTGCGCAGGGACTGCTGCCCAAGATCAACTCTCAGTTCAAGACTTCATGGTCAGTTGAGCACGCACAGTCGGTCGGACAGGCGATTCGTGCGCTGCAGACACTTCCCAATCTGCGTCCAGATGCGCCAGTTTGGCCGCCCGAAATTCCCTTCACTCTGAGCGGACTGACGTCCTCAACGGGAATGAGCGTGGTCATCGGCGTCAAAACGCCTGACAAACAGCCAGCAATTGTCGAAAGAATTGATGCATGGTCGAGTGCAGATGAGCGTTTGATCCGTGCGTATTGGAGCCGTTCCATGAACGATCCGACCTATTCTTTCTCCCACACTCGCGTTGTCGGTCGAATGGGACTTATCATCCAACGCGCATGGAAAGGGCAGTCAAAGCCCATTCAACGAATCGAGACTTTGAAGGTTCTCGTAGATAAGAAAATTTCGGAGCGTGAGATTGCGCTCATTGAAAATGTGGTAAAGGCGTACACGAAGGGGGCAGGTGACAATCCGATCGCTCCGGTCGAGGTCCGCAAAGACGGGATCGTCTATCAGACTGCTGCCGGACGGGTCAGACTGAATGATATTGTCACACGACTTCAGCGTGATTTGCCTGCGTTCAAATCGCAGGCGCTTGCGGATGGTCCTGCTGATATCAGTGTTATGCTGCCGGCCCCCAATTGAGGGGCGAATGTTGTGACTCAAACTGATTTTCAATTCGGATTGCAGCCGCCGACCGTGCGGCGCGTTTTGTCTTTCGTGATTCAGATTTTTTTTCTTGCTGAAAAGCGCCCTACGAAAGAGGACTTTGCAGAATTGTTCGATGGAACGTCCAAAGACGGTTCAACGGCAACCAGCGAACGCAAACGATTTCAATTCGAAATTACAGATTTGAACGCTTCCCGTCATGCGGAAATTGCCCTCTTATGCCTGACTCTCGAGTCACTCGCTTTTTTGACTGACGAGCAACAAAGCGAGTTGCGCGAGGCCAATTTCAAACGCATGCAAAGCTGGCGGACACTTCTGGATGTCTGCTTTTCCGAAGTCAAAATTGTCTCGGCAGATGAATTCATTATTCGCAGGGCTGACGCAGTTTTTCTCACGCAGATGGAGTGGATGCGGGACGTCGGTTTTGACTCTTGTCCGCACGGTGAGCGTTTACGGATTTTAGCCGAGTCGCCAATCGCACATGAATTATCCGGGATTTAAAGCCTATGGAATATAAGCAAGTGTGGAGATTTTACGTAGACCGAAAAAGCCAGGACCTTGTTGCCGGACAAGCTGTTCAGCTGTCTCCAGATGAGGCCCACTATGCCGCTGCTGTACTGCGCCTCGCTGCTGGTGAGCAGGTCGAACTCGCAGATGGAGACGGTTGGACTGCGAGAGCGGTGCTTGAGCGAGTCGAGAAAAAAGGTGTCATTGCCACTCTTCATGAATGCACTCAGCATCCAGCACCGGCACGACGCGTTGTTGCTCTCGTGGGTATCACAAAACCAGGGGCTTTGGATGAGATTATTCAGGTGTGCGTTGAGGCTGGCGTTGCTGAGCTGGTTTTGTGCAAGGCCGACAAAACGACTTCTCGTCAGGAAATAAAATTGGAAAAAGTGATCCGGCAGATCGGCGAGATATGTCGAATCACAAAGTCGCCATGGTCCATGCGGATTACTTGTGCGGAATCATTTGCAGCTGCGATGCAAAAAGCCCGTGAGCAATACACTTTCAGCAAGTTGTTGATTTGTGATGAGCGTCCTGCTCATGCGGCCGAGTGGGCGTCTCAAAACACACCGCACCTCCTTCAGGAAAGTGGCGCGTTCACATCCGGCGATTTGCTTTTTGCAGTCGGTCCGGAGGCGAGTTTTTCTGCCGCAGAATATGAATACTTTCTGAGCGAGGAAAGTGCAGGAAGGGCGGGGTTTGTTAGTCTGGGACCTCGGATTCTGCGCACTCCCGCAGCGGTTGCCGCGGCCGCTTATTTGCTTTCGGCCTGTGTTGAATCAAAGACCCTGCCGGCGAACTCTGCATATAGTCCATGATGATCGGAGATGAAGTTATTTTCGCCTCCGCCTTCTGGCGAAAACTCGTTCTGTGCCTTGTACTCCGAAAAATCATCACTGACGACCGTCTCTGGCAGGATGGGGTTTCCCGTCAGAAAGCCGAATCTGCGCAGACGCGTCAGGCAGCCGCTTGAACCGAGTTGAAATTCCTTCTGTGAAGGTACGTTTTTGGCGGGGATTCCAAATAAAAAATCGATCCTGCGTGGAAGTTCGTCGGTTTGCCGGTAGACGTCTGCAATTCCGCCATTCACGCGCGACATCGGGTGCTGAAAATTGCGCACACGGGCGGTCAGCGGATTTCGCGGTGCATCCCATGTTGCCGATTCAATCAAATCGGTGGGATTCCCCGCTTCGATCCAAAGATCTTTCCAGCCGCGGCGCAGCAATGCGTTATAGGGCGGGCTTTCCGGTTCGCAGTTGAAATCTCCGCCCAGGATGACGGGTTCATCGGGACGGCGGAGTGATTCAAGCCAAGAGGTCAGCTGTTCGATTTCATTGAGTCTGCGCGTATTCGCGCTGCGAAATGCGCGCGTGATGAGTGCTGCATCTTCTTTGCTTATTTGCCCGTGTTCGAGCGCGGTGTTGACTATCTTTTCATTGCGCGGCGTGTGTGCCGGTGAAACATGCAGGTGTGCAACGGCGGCAATCAGCGAAGTACGACCTTCATACTGGCCAATTCTTTTTTCCGGCGGAATAAAAAATCGAATTGCGAATGCGACCCTTGTTTCATGCAATTGAAAGCTTAAAAAGGGCGTGTTGATGGCAGAAATTCGAAATGGATTGAGACGGAATGAACCTGAAAGCCTTTTCTTTCCAAGCACCTGATATTGCCAGTCGGGGCGGAAGAGAATTGCCAGACCTTCGTTGAGATTCGTGGGCGGTCCCCAGCCGAGTTTGATTCCTGAATTGCAGGTTGTGTACTCGGCGCGCATTGCGAGCTTTTGCGCATACCAGTGTGCTCTGAAGGGAAGCGGGTTGAGTTCCTGGAGCAGCAGTATGTCAGGATTCAATTGCCGGAGCGCTGCGATCTGCCGCTCGAGTCGGGCGATTCTCTCGGCACGTGACTCGAGTGAACCAAACATGAAAGTGCCATGACCGTCGAGGCCATGCCACGTGTTCAGTGTGGCGACTTTCAGGAGTGTTTGCCCCTGTGATGTGAGCATGAATTACCTGTCGTCGGTAAAGCGTTTGGAGAAGAAGCCCAAGCGGATGAGAGTCTCCGACAATCTCGGGAAGTTTTCTTCCAGACGCGAAACAAAACGATCTTGAAGGTTGCCAATTGTTCCGCCCCAGCGCTCTTGCGCGGTGTTGATG
>JBEDKY010000026.1:0-5326 GCA_041171905.1 Pseudomonadota bacterium | reverse complement strand
ACCATAAAATAGATGCCCGCTGCCAGACCAACTCTGGTGCTATCAAGCAAATCTCGGTTGCCGCTAAAATTAAACTCGATGAGAAACTAAATGAATACTCTTTGCCGGAGCAAGAACGCTCGGCTTATGCAGCACTGGAAGGCTTCGAATGTTCGGCTCAAATCGCTGGCAAAGTTACCAGAAGATACTCAATCTCAGATGACGGTAATGAATTGAGTATCATTCTAGGCAGCGAGCCTGACGACCGCATCAAATTGAAGCGCGCACCTACCAGTTCGGGTTTAAATAAGTACTGAGTTGGGCAGCACTGATAAGAAATATAAAATTTATTAAGGTTCAGAGAGCCTTCAAAAATTCCACTAATGACTCTTTGTCTTCTTTACCAAGGTTCAGTTTACGAACTAGCGGATGCATTTGTGGAGCAGGTCCACATCTCGCTTTTTTCAAACAGCGGTGACTTCCTCCCTGATTGTAGTGTTCAACAACGTCCTCAAGAGTCGCAAGACTGCCATCGTGCATATAAGGTGACGTTTGCTTGACTCTTCGCAATGGTGGAATCCTGAATTTCCCCACGTCCTCGGATTTTCGGCTGAATTCATAAAGCCCCTCATGCCTTTCAGGCGCACCACCGCTACCGTCCCAGTTGAAGAGACCGTTGTGCGCAAATTGCAACACGTTGCCGCTCTCATCTTTTGCCGGTGGAGTTGCCAGTGGATCCTTGCTGCGCAGGAATTCCTTTTTAGCGGCATTGCTGAACAGGACTCCGGAATGACAGGATGAGCAGTTCGTCCTGTCTGAGAAAAACAAGATGCGCCCTTGTTGAGCCTTCTTGCTCAAGGCGGACTGGTCACCCGCGAGAAAGCGCTCATAAGAGCTTTCAATACCTTCAAGGGTTCGAACGTATTCGGCCAAAGCACTGAATAGATGGCGAGTTTCAGGAATTCCCCGTTCATCCGGAAAGGCTTTCCTGAAAAGCTCAAAGTGTGGTGTTTTTTGGAGAACTTCAGCCCGAACTTGTGGCCAGACTCTAATCAGTGCCATCTCACCCGGGGTGTCCAGAAAGAGTGGGACGATGATCTGATTCTCAAGTTTTCGCAAAACAGGATTGGCCCACGTCAAAACATCCATATGCGCAGCGTTCAAAAGAGTTGGGGAATTTCTGTGCACCGATTTTCCATTAATATCGAGCGAGGTTTTTCTTTTCTCCGTAAATGCGCGTTCAGGATTATGGCATGTTGCGCATGAAATTTTTCCGCTGGCTGAAAGCCGTGCCTCAAAGAACAATGCCCTGCCCCACTCAGCCTGACTGTTCAACGGAGCAGCTATAGATGTGATTCGGAACACTATCGGGATGCAAGCAGTAAGCAAAAGCCAATGTTTCACTTATTGATCCAAATGCGCTGCCCGCCGACGTGACACTGACTACACTGACCAGTGATCTTTGCGGAGTTCATGTTCATTGCTCCTGAGCCATCTGAGTCGGTCACGGTAATCCAATACTCTTTGTTGGCATTTGTCAGCTGCGCTAGATAGTCGGTGGTTGTGTAAAAATTTCCGCTTTTGTCAGTCACAAGCTCCTTGACCGGAGTGCGAGTGTCGGTCGCTCCTGTCGGAGGATGCTTTTCATTGAAGACCTTAACAATGGCACCGGCAGCAGGGGTTATTTTGTCCGACTTATAAACAGTTCCCGAGAAGGTGTGGAGGCCTTTGCCAGCGCCTTTGCTTTGATGACAGCTGATGCACGTCAGCCCGGCGTTGTGACTCAGATATCCTGAGGGACCTGTTGGGTGGCTGGAATCGCCCACCTCAATACTCACGTTGAGCGCGGTATCCCGAACGAAACATGAGTCTCCGACAGATTTCTTCTTTTCATCTGTGCAAGTTGTTCCGTCTGTTTTGACTGCATTGGGATCGAGCCCCTGCGTGCTGCTGTTTGCAAACAGCGAGAAAACCTTCTGACTGGCCCCAAGGCCACCAATTGCATCTTTGAAACTCAAGCCAAGATTCGCGAACAGAAATTCGCAATCGCCATCCAGCGGGAATGCCATGCAGCCCCACGTTGTCGCAGGACTTGGCTGCACAACATCGAATTGCTTTGTCGTTTGATTCTGCTTGAGCTCCTCTTGCAGTTTCTCGCCATCAAAAAACTTCGCGACATCGAATTTAATGCCAGACTCAAATGGATTACCCGAGAGACTAACCAGTAAATTGTTCTCGTGCGTGCATTTGTATGTTTCAGGCGAGTTTCCGGAACAGCTTGTAGCACCATGATGGACAAGATAATCCTTGTTCTTCGCTGCTCCATCGGATGTGATGGTCAACTCCAAGCGGACTTCTTTGTAGCCTCCCTTCCACGACCACCACATGCCGGGGTTGTTGAGGGGAGGCTGGGCAGTCGCAGAATCGAGGTGATTTGTCTTGTCATCGAGGCCTAGCGCAAATTCGATGCCGGAATAATCACCACGTTTTATAACACCGCGAACCACCTTGCGTGTCTCGCTATCCGGCGAACTTGAGTTAGCACAATTTGCTTCGGTGGTTGCATAATCAAGAAGTGCAACAATTCCGCTCTGCCACTTTCCATCCTGCTCGAGCTTCAATGATTCCCTGCTGCCATCCGCACGGACGAATTTAACGTCAGAAATGAAGTATCGAAAATCCTTTGGCTGAACCTGAGTGTTATCTGCTCCGACGGAATAAGACCTACCGCATTCAAAATCCTCATCGCCCACAGTGGCGCGAAAAGGAATCTCGACCACAACCTCATCCGACCGAGAATTCTGTTGCTTGTCAGTCTTGGAACAAGAGGCAGCCGTTCCAAGCAAACCAGCACCGATGAATAAAGCTGCGCCGATTGTTGACTTGTGTTTGAACATTTGGAGCCCTTTCTCTCATATCTTCAGATGATTCTTAAACAGTCTTATTGGTAAACTTTCATAGTACTCACTGAGCTGACGCTCTGCATGAATAATTTTCTCATGCTTTATGCACGAACGGACTCGATCAATCTCGATTCGTGTTGAGCATTCGAGACGGAATGCTCATCTCGGCACCTTACGCAAGGAATCCAGTGTTACGAAACGCTCTGCGGGAACCGTTTTAACCTCCAACAACTTACCCAGGCCGGAATCCGTGTAGCAGCGGTTGGCAAGCCGCATTCTTGCGACCACCTTTTCGATTCTTGCTTGATTATCAAAGATGCCGACAAGAATAGCGCTTGAATCGTTTATTTTTTTTAAATGAGCAGAACAATCGCTGCACCAACCTGAAAAGAAAACCAAATTCAATCTCTTCTCCGGCGCGTCTTCAAGGAGCCTCATCAATTTTGTGCGGTCCATCGGTGGACATGCTGATGTTCCGCTTGCAACTTGTGGAGATGCCCCTGCCTCCATTTTTGCAAAACAGGACCCTATGAGCACAATCACGGCGCTCAAAAGGCGACAATTTATGGCATTGAGAGTCATTCCCATGTGCTCAGCCAAGCAACACTGAATGCTGAGGCTGCAATCATGTTTTTGTTTGTGAGTATTCGACCTCGATCACTGAACGAAAAGCGCAGCGTTTGAAGATTCGCCGGCGTCCAATCGAGTGTTAAAAAATAAGAGTGAGCGAGCACCTCGCTGCCGGCAACTCGACGTCCCCCGTCTCGGCGCTCCTCTCGGTATTCGCGAACAACACCTGCGAGAACTTTGTTGTAGCCGCCTAAAGAGAGGCCCAACGTTGCCGTCGATCGCAATCCGTTACCTGCAAAGACACTGTTTCTGCCGAGAATGCGCTCCTCCGGAAAAAGTGCCCCGACAGCGAAACCGCCTTTGATAGGCGACTGTCCCCAAAACACGTCGACCCCAAGCTTGGTCTCGGGGAGGCCTGTTCCAAATGCATCGAGCAGATCGAGCCGTCCTACCTCCTGCTGCGAACGCGCATGAGCAAATTTATGTGACGCCATCAGCTGAATCTGCGGCTGCTGCGGCGCCGTAAAGTCTGGCAGAAGCCACGTCCAGCGAACAGCGAGAAGTGGATCACCAACACTACGCAACGACGCGCCGCTCAGACGATTTTGCTGGAAGGGAAGCGTGACAGTCATGAACAAATCATTCCGCAGGGCCTTTCCCAGTGCCAGCGTCAGTGCGTCACGGGATGTAGGGCCTGACTCGCGGCCCAGGCGCCCCTGTGTGTCCACGGTCTCAAAGCGATTGCTCGTCGAGACACCCAAGTAACTCTTGAGTTGTTCGTTTGGCCAGAGGATCAATGGATCATCACTGCCGCTGCCGCACGACGCACAAGCCAAGCTCACACTCGGACTGACAAGGGCCAGTTGCACAACAAAAATTGCACTAAGACAAAATAAAAATGAAAAATTCAACCGCATACTTCCCCTGTCGTCATGGGACACGAATCGGTATCTCAATCTCTTCTGTTTGACCGTCCACAGTCGCTTTGACGTGCAGCTCCCATTCGCCACTCATGGTGAATGCAATCTTCGCAACCCTAATGCGCGAGCCTTCCACAGCTGTTGTGATTTGCTCATCCGGAGCACCATGGCCATGCACCTTCATGTATGGAAAGACATCAAGTACGGTTAAACTGGTCGGAGTCTGTCCGTCGGCTCGCGTAACTTCAATCACGCATGCATTGTTTATGTCATTCAGAGTGTCGCCGCTCACTTCAGGCCCTCGTTCCCAGTTGACAATTCTTGCTGAGAAAATTTTCCCCCGAACAATTTGTTCCTGTCCCGCAACCGGCTGACTGTCGGACGAGTGATGGGATGTAGCTTTGCTACAAGCTGTAGTCATCTGCAAAATGGCCAAAGCTCCTAAAAATGAATTGATGAGATTCACGTCACATGACTCCCGTCGCAGTTCCGGAACGCGTGTCCGCTGATCGGATAGGCGTAAAGTTAGAAGGTTAGCATAATTGTCCTGTTCGATGGAATTCAAGTCATGTCGAACGTTTGTGATCCGAGAAAACACTGTGCCAAAAAGATGAACAGAATAGTGAAACTAATTCCGAGAGGTTTTAGGCGAAAGATTAGATTTGCGCCTTTCATTTGCTATCCTCGCAGTGCCAAAACCATTATGCGAAGGGTTTCTCATGACCGAATCCACACTCACTGCCGAGCGACTACAGGAATTTCATCTCTTTTCAACACTCACAAAAAATGAAGCTGATGTATTGGTGCCTCACTTCCGTGAAGTCATCTATGAGGCGGGCCAAACAATCATTCAACAGGATGAAATCTCGTCGCACCTTTTTCTGATCGCCGCTGGTATTGCCGAAGTCAGGCTCCCGCTTGTTGGTCCACGCGGCACAACCAGTGTTGCAAAAT
>JBEDKY010000025.1:0-18123 GCA_041171905.1 Pseudomonadota bacterium | reverse complement strand
CTACAATCTGCGCGCCATTCCGGCCGAGATATTCGTTCGCAGTGGCGAGGTTGTTGAATTGATTCCAGCACACGATCCGACCGCCGGGTTGAATCTGCGTGCATTGAACAGCGACGCGTTTGCCGCGGTGGTTCACGCGCGGCGATCCTTTCGAGTGTTTGAGACCGATCAGCCGATTCCCGAAACTGTTGTCCGCAAAGCAATCGACCATGCGTTGCTGGCGCCCAATTCGTCCAACATGCAGATGTGGGAGTTTTATTGGGTGAGGACTCCCGAAAAGAAGAAAGCACTAGCTGCAGCCTGCTTGTCACAACCTGCGGCACGCACAGCGGCAGAGTTGATTGTGTGCGTCGGACGCACGGATACATGGCCCGCCAATCGTTTGCGCATGCTGGATTTTCTGCGTGCAAACGGCAATGCACCCTCCAGCGTAATCAAGTATTACGAAAAGCTCTTGCCTGTCGTTTATGGTCAGGGCTTGCTTGGCATTGGCGGACTTTTTAAATCACTTGCAACTGGGTTCATCGGTCTGTTCAAACCGATTCCGCGCGAGCCGGTCAGCCGAGCCGACATGCGGGTTTGGGCAGCTAAGTCGACAGCGTTGGGTTGTGAAAACTTGATTTTGTCGCTGCGCGCTCAAGGCTACGATACATGCGCGATGGAAGGATTTGATTCACGACGCGTGAAGAAGATACTCGGACTGCCTCGTCACGGCAGTGACATCGTGATGGTGGTTGGTGCTGGTATCGGCAAGCCTGAAGGTCTGTATGGCCCACGCGTGCGCTTCGATCGGAAGTTCTACGCATTCGAAGTGTGAAGGCTTGTTATTTTTTCAGCAGGTGTGAGTGGGAGTTGACAATCTCGCGCGGAACAACCGCGAGTGTTGCACCCCAAGGGTTTTTGGTTGCCTCAGGAATCTTTGCGATGCCACGGATGTAGCCGATTTCCATTTTGTAGTAGCCGTCCGCCGACATCCCGACAGGGTCGCCGTTTTCGTTAACCTTTGCACCGACGCCCCAGCTATTTTTGAACAACAAGGCATCGAGTTCCTCGGCTGGCTTTTCCAGTTCCGCCTTGAGCATGTCGTCCGACACAGCGCCTCTGACTCCACCCTTGTTGATGAAGTCGGTGACCAGCACGAGGTGTCCGCCGTCGCGGCCGTAGTTGGACCAGAAATAGTCTTTGTTGTTTGTATCTGCCTGGAAAGAATCTCCGGAAATACGATCGATGTTGATGGGGAATGCCAGCGGTACGCTGTGACCAAGTGCCAATGTGGTTTTCACGATTTGAATGAATCCCGCAACGTCGGCTTCCTTGTGGATGGCCACCGCCTCCCATGCATCAGGATTAAACTTTAGAACCTGACTGGCGAAGTCACGCGCCGAGATGAGCTTTCCATTCCACTGAAAATACGCCGGCGGGCGAGAAGGAAACGCATTTCTGCCTCGACCAACAAGGATGAGGTCTTTGATTTGCTCTATTGTGAGCTTTTGAATGATAAGGCCCTCGTCCATCGCCTTACGCACGTTTTGCCGCACTGCACGCATCAGCTGATTGCGTTGCTCAACCGTTGTGATCTTGTAGGACCAAGCGCTCTCGGGTACGGCGCCATGAATTTTGATCAGTGCGAGTGCGTCGTGCTGAACATAGGGAGAGTCTTCATACATGTATGCCAGTTCTTTGGTCGTGCGTGTCACCCAGCCTTCTGGCAATTGACCGCGCATGAAGAACTCAATCAGGTCAGAGGAACCCATCACCGCAAATTGCGCCCGCAAAGCCTCTGCCATGTGTTCAAAGGCAAGAGCTTCTTCAGAGATGTCGACCTTCAAATTGTCGGTGCGGAGGATTTCGCTCTCGATGAGGCCGGTTGTCCCGTACGCCCAGCAAATTCCAAATCTGCCTTGGTCGCGGACGTCTGTCTGCGGAATAGCCACGGTGGAAACCGAGCTGGTCGAGATCCGAACGTCCGGGGAGTTGTTGCATGAAGCGGCAATAAAAAGGCCAAAGATGCTGAATATTGCGCTTATTTTGCGTTTGAGCATGGAACCGGCTCCCGATTCGGACTGTTGGCTGACTGTTCAAACAGCCGTTCTAAACCCAAAACGGTCGCTCGGCAAGCTCAGTTTGGACATCTTTCGAGCGAGGAATCCATCCCGAAATTCACGTCGCTGCCATCTACGTTCGCCTGCAGGCCAAGCTGAGGGAATGGCCTTGCTGCACCGCCCACGAGCTGGAACTTGAACTGAGTCGTAAATGCGCTCAGGCGCGATGCCTGACAGAAAGTCTGGATGAATGCGTCGGCCATGATTTGTGTGTTGGTTGCGTTCAAAAGTGCATTGTTGAGTGCCTGATCGGGTCTGAACACCATGTTGATTTGGTTGAGCGGGATGAGCGTCTGGAAAAGATAGCCGTTGGAGGAGATACCGCCGCTGACCAGTCTGTCCTTCATAACTCCCACAACGAGAGTCTGGGTTAGGGTTCGCAGGTAGTAGCCGCGAGGGATGGTGACCGTCGCGTTAAAATTGCAGACCGTCGAGGTGGTCAACTTGCCGCCCAGACGCGCCAGCTTGGGAAGGAAAACTCCCCAGCTTGTGAGGATGATCGAAAGGTCTCCCCCTGCGGCACTCCAAATCACGTTGTCTCTGGAGGGATTGCGGGGGTCGAGTCGGCAGGGTGTGCCATCTCCGCTGCCGCTGGCGGTAACCGAGTTCCAAACGAGTTCTTGGGCATAAACGGTTTGTGCGGTGCAAAAGACGGAAACGAGGCACGCGAGGAGCACGCGGAGTTTGCGAGGAAGGCGATGGGGCGTGAGACTCGTGTGCAGCATGGGGAGACCTTTCCGGTTTGAATTTAATTTAAGTTCGTGTCTTGCTGTCATCAGCCGCACGGTTCAATTTCGACAGCTATTTCGAGCTGCTTTTCATCAGCTATTTGCACAAGAGCCGCATCGTTGCGGTTTTTGCGCGCTGCGATGAACGTGTAGTCGAAGCCGACCATGTGGGCTGAGCCGCAGTTTTGCGGTGTCATCTTTATCATCTGTTGCGCCTCTTCCGAGGGCTTGCCCGAGAGCAGCACGGTTTCTTCCGCGTTGCGGATCTGCTGGCCCGCATCAAGCTCTTTGAGTGATTGGCCGACAATCTCGCCGTCGAGGCGCAGCAGGTACTGCATCTTCAGTCCGACGTCGGCGTCTTTTGAATAAACAACCGGAGTGCGCGCTGCGACACTCTTGATGCGGACCTTTCCCTTCGGAAGGGCAACCACTCTGAGGGCGCATTCACGTGCAAACGTGATGCTGGTTGCAGGATTCTCGGGTGGAGATGTCAGTTTGTATTTGGGCAGTGCGAACTTCATGACGATGAGCTCACTTCCGCTCGGCGATCCGCTGCGCACGCTTTTGAGCTCAACATCTCCTGCTTTGCTTTTCTGAGCTCTGCATCCCGAACCCGCAGCCGTCCAGTCTTTCACTGACAGAGCCAGTTCTCCGCTTTGGGCGGAGGCCAATCCGCGCTTCGGAAGTCCTGAGATCACCAGCGAGCCGGCGATGGTCAGAAGTCCGGGCAGGATGCTTGCGAAAGAGGCCAGACGGTTGCGGGTTCTCATGAGAGGTTCTCCGTAGTGGGAGTATTACTGAGCAGGGCAGAATGCCAATGCACCCGGGCGTACTTCGAACTTCACGTCGAGACCGTCGATTGCCAACTGTGCCTCATCGTACATGTTGTTCTTTTCGATACCGACCGCGAGGTTCGAGTTGTAGATGCCCTTAGGCTGACGACCGAAGCACCAAGTTCTGAACCATGTGCTCGCCGCTGGAGTGTTCACGCGGAATGTGTCCGTGCGGCTGATTTGTTCGAGCGGTGAGTTGACGATTGGTCCCCAGTTGTAGCCGCGCGAGAGCACAGGCAGCGCATGGCCGAAGAATGATGAGTTGGCAGAAACGCGAGCTGTTGCGCCTGCACCCTTAACGACACCGTAGGTGATCGTTTGCGTCAGGTCGGCCAGATAAAGCCCGCGTGCGACTTCAACGGGAACAACGATACGGCAGTTTGCACGACCGGTCAGTGATTGGTCGCCGGAGGGAAGGGCCACACCGAGGTCTGTCAACAGGACAGAAAGTGTGTTGCCGGCATCAACGAAGAAGGTGTTTACGTCCTTGATACAAACCTGTTCGGACGAGGGACCCACGCGTTTGCTACCGCCCGAGATGGCACGGGCTGTGTCCCAGATGATGGTGCTCTGGGCGAAAGCACTGGAGGAGATTGCGAGTCCTGCGAGAGCGAGAGTTGCGATATGTCTCATGGAAACCCCCTGAAGATCAGAGTTATTTTTTGACTACACACCTCGTGTCGTCTGTCTCTAAAGTAACCTTCCTGAATCACGAAGTCAAATTTTTTGGATACAAAAAAATTTAAGTACACCCAAAAAGGCACATGAGAGCCAAAAAAACGCCGAACTCGCTGAATTTCTGAAATAAACTCCGATAACCCCCGAGATAGGCGGTAGGGGGATTCCACTTGGAGAGCAAGGCACCTGAACTGACGGCGGCTGACCTCAAGCGCGAACGCGTTCGACAGTCACAGCGCATTGGCAAACAAATTTGGATTTTAAGCTCGATTATTCTCGTTGTGATGCTGACTTTGGCAACACTCTATGGGCGATCATCTGCAGCGCGCGATGTTGAAAGAAAACTCAGCTGGGGATTCCAATTTGAATTGCGCGACAAACTAAATCAATCGCCGACACCCGATCCGCGTCTGCGCATCCTGATGTTCGATGATTCGACTGTTCAAGCAATGAAGCGTTCGCAAATTAATTTCCGCGAATGGTCTCAATTGCTCACCTATCTCGACAGGCATCGACCCGCGAGCATTTACATAGACAAAATTTTTGGACTGCTCGATGATGATCCGAGTGTTCTGCAAGATGCCTTGCCGATCTTGCGCTCCCTGCGCACTCCTGTGTCGATCGCATCGTTCACGAGTTCGCAACAGATTCCTGGACGCGACGAATTACTATTACAATCCGCTCAACTCAAATTGCGAAATTATCTTCCCGATTCACTGGCCGATGTGCCTGACTCTGAATTGAGGACAACTGTAGAGCGCTTTTCAATTAAAGATCGTTCGCAGTCCTTTCTCTACGGACCCATGCAGCAGCTGCAGGAAGTCTTCAACATCGGACACATCGACTATCCGCACGTGAATCAGATTTATCCCATCTACAACGTCGGAAAAAATGCAGTTCTACCGTCACTCGCTTTGTCGGGAAGAATTAATCTCAAGCTGGAAAGCGATGGCATCAGCACCGGCGGAAAGATCATTCCGACCACCAACGAAGGGACTGTTTTGGTCAACTGGTTGAATCCGATGAAGGCCTATTCAACGGCTCAAAGTTTCGCTTCAGCCTTTTCAGCGATGCGGACCGGAAGTTTGTGGAGTAAAATTCCCGAGGGTTCGCATATTCTGATTATTCCACTCGCCTACACCGGAAATGTTGACTTCAAGGATTCTCCCTACGGCCAATTACCAGGCGGATTGGTCTTGGCTTCAGTTCTGAATTCAGCCCTGAGCAAACAGTGGCTTTCGGATTTCAACTACACGCCCTATGCGATAATTCTGCTGGTCTTGCTTGCAGGGGGATTGCAGTTCGTCAAAGGAATGAGCAGTTGGATTGCCATGTTTTCCGGAATGCTGATGATTGCGCTGTTTGGACTGTACCAGTTTGTCTATGCGGCGACTGATGTTCCGTGGCTCGCCGGAGAGGTGTTTTTCGGAGGAACGGGCACGCTTTTGCTCTCGGCCCGGAATCTGTGGGATGCACGTCGCGAAAAATTGCTGCAAAAGCTTGAAGAGGATTACGAACGGCTCGAGCGCGAGGAAAAACGCCTGCAGAAGGAAATGCGCGATGCGGCTCGTATTGCGATGGCTTTGAAACCCGAAGAAGTGCCAGAGTGGCCTGATTTTGAGATCTCGGCATTTCACAAGAGTATGTCGGAGACGAGCGGTGACTGGTTCTTCTTTGAGCGTTCCGATTCAGGCCGCTATGCACATTTTGTATTGTGTGACATCAGCGGACACGGTGTCCAGGCGGCGTTGGTTGTTTCGGGATGCAAAACAGTTCTTTCCATGTTGCGGCTTGAACAAAATGAAGTTTTCAATTCAAGCGAATTCCTGCTTTATTATGCGCAGCAGCTCAATAAAGTTTTATTTCTCAACGGCAACGGCAATCACACAGCGACGATGGTCGGTCTGACGTTCGATTTGATGACAAGCAAAGTTTATTGTGTGGACTGCGGTCATCCGTTTCCTGTTATTCACACGACCATCGGTGATAAAATAGAATCACTGACAACCTTTTCGAGCGACCCGATTGGCTTCAACGAAGTTGCCGAAGTGACCCTCAACGAACGCACGCTTTTGCTGGGCGACTGTTTGATCGCCCACTCGGACGGCGTGCCCGTCACACGCGGTCGGCGGGTTTTGCAGAAGTTTTTCAGGGAAATAGAACATGGTCCTATGATTCCCGCCAAGCGTCTTTCGGAAGGACTCTTCAAGCACTTCAAGAAGGAAAAAATCGACGTCATCGATGACGACATCAGTCTTGTCGTGTTTCGCAAGGTCAGCTGAGAGAAGCTTATGAAACGATCCCAGAGGTCGGACCTAAAATCGCCTGCCGAGTTGGTTGGGTGGTTTTACTTCGCAGGCGAAGCGGCTGCGGCTGCACGGGCCTGCTTCTTTTCCTTCAACTCCATGATTGTCGTTGAGTGCAGAGGCTGAGCTTTTTCCTTCGGGTTGATGAACGTTTTTGCAAAGTTCACAGCAATCGCAGCTTCGGAAAATCCAGTTGCGATCAATTTCAGCTTTCCTCTGTATTCAGCGATGTCGCCTGCGGCATAGATTCCTTCAAGATTGGTTTCCATGCAGTCGTTCACTTTGATTCCGTCACTGTGCAGTTCGAGTCCCCACTCGCGGATTTTGCCAAGGGAGCTGTTGAAGCCGAACATGATGAGCGCATCGTCGACCTGAAGGGTGCGCTCCTCTTGAGTTTCGGTGTTTTGCAGACGCACGGATTTTAGGTTTGTGTCACCCTCAAATGCAATGACTTCCGTGTTAGTAAAGATGCTGGCAGTCGAATTACGAAGCTTGCTGACACTGTCGTCATGTGCACGGAACCGGTCGGAGCGGTGCACGAGGGTCACCTCGGCGGCAATAGGGACCATTTCGTTTGCCCAGTCGAGCGCGGAATCTCCGCCGCCGACGACGATCACTTTGCGGCCGCGATAGATTTCCTTGTTGATGACAGCATAGGAAATGCCGCGTCCTTCAAACTGCTCTGCGCCTGCAGCCATGTGTTTTTTGGGGCTGTACGAACCGACACCTGCGGCAATGAGCAGTGTACGGGTCAGATGTACCTGAGACAGGGTTGTGAGCTCCCAGATGCCATCCTCGCGGCGACGCAGCTGCTGTGCAACTTCGTCGAGAGCCAGTACCGGTTTGTAGGCCATCGCCTGCGCGATGAGGTTGTCAATCAGGTCTTTGGCGAGCACTTTGGGAAAGCCTGCCACGTCGTAGATGTACTTTTCAGGATAAACCGCAGTCAGACGGCCGCCCAAAGCGGGCATGGAGTCGATGATTTTACACGAGGCGTTGCGTAGTCCGGCGTAAAAGGCTGCGAAAAGTCCGGTCGGTCCGCCGCCAAGGATTGTAATATCAAAGATTTCTTCCTGCGAATTCATGAACACTCCGATGGGCAAGGCCGAAGTCCGGCCATAGACTCTGGATCACTTTGTCCAGTCGGTCTTACCACCAAGGAGTTCGATGCTGTCAACCAAAATGCGCCCCGCTTCCTGCAGCTGCTCGTCGTCGTTGCGGATAACGATGTTGGGGTCGTCGATCTTGTTCTTGCCGGAACGTGCAGCTGAAGCTGTAGTGTTTGCGGGCTGTTTGACCGGCCCAGTCGATGCCACTTTCTGTCCCTTGTCTGCATCTGTAGCATCTGCCAGCGGTTTTTCAGGCGCCTTGAGGCTCAGTTCGGTATTGTCTTTTTCTTTGCGCGCTTTTTCGATGGCAGCAAACGTTGCCTTGAACTCTTCGGCGGAACGGACACGCGCCTCACTGCGCTGGCGGAGCTGGGGAATGATCTGGCCGAGATCCTGAATCGGCTTCATGCCGCCTGCGGAATTGATGGTAGAGTGTGGAAGCGGATTGTCGTTTTCGCCTTCGCCGACGTCACTGACCTCAAAGACATCGGGAATCTGAATGTCCGATTCAACACCGACAACTTGATTGCTGCGTCCGCTTGGGCGGAAAAATTTCGAAATCGTGACTTTCATCGCACCGTCTGAATCGCGGCCGCCGGTGCCGGGAAAGTCGATGACGCTTTGGACTGTCGCTTTTCCGTAGGTGCGTGAATTGCCAAGGATGAGGCCGCGTCCATAATCCTGCACCGCACCTGCCAAAATCTCGCTCGCAGAAGCGCTTTGCTTGCTGATGAGAACTGCCAGCGGTCCGTTGTAACGGACACCATTTTCAGGGTCATCTTTGCTTTCGACACTTCCGTCACGGTTTTGCACCTGCACGACCGAGCCCTTGTCGATAAAGAATCCGGACAGCCGCAGGCATTCATCCAGGTCGCCGCCTCCGTTGCGGCGCAGGTCGAGAATAATTCCATCAACCTTCTGTTCTTTCATCTTTTTAATTTCACGGTCGATATGATTGCTGGAACTGACGTAGTCAGATTTACCCGACTTGCTGCCCTGATAATCGATGTAAAAACTTGGAAGGTTGATGACGCCGATCTTTTTTCCTCCGAGCGACATCACATCGCTGCGCGCTTCGCTGTCAGCCATGTGAACCACGTCACGCACGAGCTCCAGAAGCTCACGTTTTGTTTCGTTGCTGAGCGCATCTTTGCGGAGTATCTGCAGCTTCACTACCGTGTCTTTTTGACCGCGGATGAGCTGCACGACCTTGCCGAGGTCCATATCGATCACATCGATGAATCCGTTGCCGTCACCCGAATCGACGGCGACGATCTTGTCGCCTTTTTGCAGTCGACCATCGCGCGATGCCGCCCCACCGGGAATCAACGCCTCAACGGTCGTGTATCCATCCTGCTGTGTGAGACTGGCTCCGATACCCACCAGCTGCAGGCTGAACGCAACGCGGAATTCCTCTTGATCCTGTGGAGCCATAAATTGGCTGTGCGGGTCGAGTGAGCTGGCGAATGCATTCAGGAAGAACGAATTGACTTCGTCGGAGGTACGCTCCTGCGTGGATTTCTTCAGCAATGAATAGCGTTTGTTGATGCGGTTGGCGATGATGCTCCAGTCCTTTTCGGTTTCACGCAGGTTGAGCGCGGTGAACTTGAGCAGCTTGCGCCAACGTTCGCGGCGCTCCGTGTCATCTTTGGCCCAGTCGATTTTCTTGCGGTCTGTCTCCAGTTTTTCATCGATGGTGAAGTCCATCGGAGTCTGCAACAGCTCACCAATCGTCTTCACACTTTCGTCCATGCGTTTCAGATAGAGCGCATAGATGTCGGCAATGAAGTTGCAATCATTTTTGGAAATCGTTTCGGGGATAATGTTTTCAAATTTGGCAAATGCTGCGACGTCTTCAGCAAGAAAAAAGTTGCGGCCGGGGTCGAGCATCTGAAAATAGCGCTGGTAGGTGCGCTTGGAGAGTTCGCCGTCGAAACGACGGTATTGGTAATGGGCTTTGAGAAAGTCGCGCACGCGGCTCTGGATGGTAGAACAGGCAAGGAATCCAGAATTCGCCGGGCGCTTGCCGCCATCTTTGGCCGCTGGGCTGGCCTGAAAGCTGGAACGGATCTTGGGATAGACAAAAACCTGAAATCCGAGAGAACCGGCCATCACCACACCGAGTGACAGTGCGAGAACGACACCTTTTCTTTTCATCATCTGTGAGAGCCCTCTTGCTTACTTTCGGGTCGGTAGACGAATCTGCCGGCGCGGACTTCTGCTCAGTGGCAATCCGCGATCGGTTTCATCCTCATGATCATAAATTATAGTCTTTTCGGTGCGGTTGCGTGGTCCGTGAGCTGTCAGAAAGGCCGATCGGGGAGGCATAAATTCACCGCCTCGGCGCTGGTTGAGGTCGTCGTCACCTTCCTCGTTCAGGTCCTCGGCAAGCTGTCCGGTTTCCTCAAATTTCCCCTCAAACCATGCAAACCACTGCTCAGTATGACTCAGGACCCGTGCCTGGCCGGCCGAGTCGACGCGTTCGAGAACTTCGTCGAGCCTGTCCTGCAGACGGGAAAAATTTTCATCGAGCCATGCCACCCAGAGAGAGGCTTCTTCATCTGAGCGGACGACGATGCGCTGTCCAAATGCATTTTTTAGCCGGTCGCGGATGGTGCGCAGGACCTTTTCACGGTCTGCCGACGAGACTTCCGGCTCAAGGTCGAGAGTGATATGCACGGTTGCCATGTACATGTGGGACCGCCTTTATGATGACGACGTCTGTAGAACAATCTATCTGGAATCCGCGTTTTTTTGAACAGGGCGGCTTGTTTGATGTTTTTCATCTCTGGCGGGATTGGTTTTTGCTTCATCCGAACGCTTTTCCAGATCTGAGGGCATTGAGCCTGGTCGCGGCCGAAGATTCAGTCGCCGAGGTCCGTTCAGGGGGTGGTTTTCCAATACGCTTCGTCAAACAGCAACGTGTGATGCGCAACCGACGCAATGACCTTGGTTGGCATGCAAATTACCAGCTGAGAATATTTCTTACGGGTGAGGTGCCAAGCCGTCCTGACAACTGGCACGATTTTTTTAATGCCTGGACCTGGATCTATCTACCCAAGCTCAAGGCGGCCATCAATTCGCGCCACTTTAGTTGCATTGACGAGACTTCTGAATTTCCCTGGAAGACGGGCGGCGGAAATCGCTCACGCGAGCAGGACATGCTGACTCTGTTTGACGAAGGTGGATTGCTGGTGGTCACCGACGATGACGGTTTGTGGGATTTGCTGTCCACCCGTCGCTGGCAGGACTTCTTCAGGGAATACGGAACAAACGACTGTCAAAGGGTTATGTTCATTCCGGTCGGACATGCTCTTTTTGAATGTGCTCTCAAGGGACACCCGCGGCTTCACGCAAGTTGCATTCGGGTGAATTGCCGCCCGTCTGAATTTTCTCTCTCGACGCGAGAGGGTTGGAAAAATGCTCTCGCAACGGTGGACGAACTTGCCGCCCTAAAAATAAGCCGGCGAACGCATCTGCGTTCGCCGGACGAATTGCATGCATTGCCCATCTGGGGCATTCATGGCTGGCACCCGCGCGCGGGCGAGGATGCCTTTCTTTCGGACTCGTCTTACTTTCGCTGAATCCGCTGGCTCACTTCTTGGGTGCAGCTGTCCACTCGGGAGCTGTTTCTCCCATGTGTGTCACACCCGGGAGAACAACACCTGGCTTGCCGACTGAGTTCGGGTCGAGCGCTGCCTGACCTTTTTTCTTGAGCTGGATGGTCAGGCCCTTGTTGTTGACTGCATCCGCCGTCACCTCTGCGATTAGACGAGCGTGGTCTTTGTTTGTGTCGAAGTTGGGCAAGAGCACGCTCTTGATTGCTTGCGCCGAAGGATTAGCCGCCTTCATTTTCTGGCTTTCTTCAGCAAAGTAATTGCGGACTTCGACGTTCATGTCGAACAGTGTCGCTCTGTGGTGAGTGGTGAAGGACAAGCGTCCGTCCATTGCGATGTTCTTGCAACCGTCTGCAGCCATCTGTGGTGCGATTTGCGAAGCTTTGGGTGAAACCCATTTTGCGCCCGGGAAAAAGTCGTCGTTCAGGAATCCGTGATAGATCCTGTACTGCGGCATCTTCTTGCGCAATTCGACAACCGACTGCTTCATCTGGGTGACAGCTGAGTCGCCTGTGTTGATGAGCCATGTCGGCAGACCGTGGCTTCCCACCAGGATGCACACGTCTTCGCGGGCGGTGTTCGGGAAGGCTGCCTGAATATCTTCGTCGAGCGATTTCGCCATGACGTCAGTGAATCTGTTGTCGTTCGCATACCACGTCACGCCGAGTGCCTCGACATCGTACTCAGGATGTTTTTTGAGGTACTTGAGCACGTCTTCCATGTTTTCGCCGCTGGAAGCGTACGAGAACTGCGCTCCCTTGTTGACGACCACGATCTTGGTGATGCCATCTTTCTTCATCTGGTCGAGCGCGTCATCAATGAACGGATATGTGAAGTTGAAACCCACGTATGCTTTGGCGTTCGGAAGAATTGCTTTGAACTCTTCGTTGATAACTTCGATCTGCTTGAGCGAGTTGGCATAGTAGCGGGTTGCGCCAATCACGTCGTACTGGCTGCGGACGGTCTTGACCGACAGGCGGTACGCAGGTTCCTCTACGAGTTTGCGTGTCCACATCGGCAGCGGAATGCCCACGTTTTTCTGGAACGAAACCTTGATGTAGCTCTCGAGTTCCTTGTCGGGGTTATCGATGTCGCCGTGCGAAGCAAACAGAAGACCGATCTTCTCGGCGCTTTCTGTCGAGCGTGTCGACATTGCAGAGGACAGTGTTGCGCTCCCGCAACCCTGCATCACAGACAGCAAAACACCTGAAGTCGCGAGTCCGAGCGTCCAAGAACGGTGCATGAAACTCTTCATAAAAAACCTCTCCGTTGTTTTACGTACGCCGCACCCCAAAAATATGGGTACGACGGTCAGCCCAACGCAGGTTGTCTAACTACAGTTTGTTTTGTCGAGCAAGCTAAATTTTCCAAAATTATTTTTAATTTCCGCTATTTTTTGAAAATAATGGTGCTCTTTGGATGGGTTGTATGTCCAACTAGAACTTGTACATACCACTCAAGAATTTGCACAGTCACTTCAGCGCAGCGCCTTTCGCTCGGCAATGTAGCGGGTGCGCATGAATTTCTGCCGACTGCTCAACAAAAGCTTTAGGTCGATGGCCGAAGCTGCATTGAATTGCTTGAACCATTCAGAAGCGTTGAATTTATTCGAAAACTGCGGCAGTGGTCTGAATTTGTCGGCCTCAATGTTCCACTTGAAGCCCCCCCAAGCCACTTCGGTGCCGCTGGCTGGCAACATTTTAAGAACGACGCACGTGACGTCCGTGCAATTGCACGTTGGGTTGGTGCAGTAGAGGTCGTCGATAACGTAACGCTCGCCATCAACAAATCTTTCAATTGGCTGACCGTTGGGGAAAAGCATCTGAAATGGAACGAGCTTGTCCGGTTGAATTGAGCGGAGATCCTGCTGTTTCCAAGCATCACTGATGTCCTCGGAGAACGGCACAAAGGTTTGTCTTAAAGCTTCCAAAACCGGGGCAGTCAGAGCTCGGTTGAACGACGATATCAGCTCGTCACGTGCGGCATCGCTGAGTGTGATCACTTCTGCATCGGCTGCCATAAAATCGGCAGACTCACTGCCTCCTTCAGATTGAGTGCGGCGAAGGTCGTCTACCGCGACGACTTTTCCTGTTTTGATATTGACCTGCAATACGACTCCGAAAATCTCGGCTGCTGCGGTCTTTCCCTCGTTCTGCGGTGCCAGTGCGGCAAGCAGTTTGCTTCTCAGTGCGTCCTTGAATTCAGCAAGCTTGACCACCAGCTGGGTGGATTCAAGAATTTCCTGTGCATCGAGTTCTGTGGTTATTTTACGCGGCAGAACAAGTGCGCCGCGAGCAGTGAAAAAACGTTTTTTCCAGCTGACTCTGAAGGTGTCGTCTTTGCCGATGGAGAGTGGAAGTACCAATGGATTCATTGCATTTACCCTTTAAAATTCATTGCACAGGTGGAACTTCTCTGCGCCGGAAGCGTTCGTCCAAAAGCGGCATCAGCACACCAAAAAGAATGCTCAGTCCGGCGCCTGTCCACTGCAGTCGCGTGAGACTCTCATCAAATGCCACAATTCCAAGAAAAGCTGCAAACACCGGACCGGTATATTGTCCGAGGGCAACAAACCCTGCTTCGGCTGACTGAAACGACCAAGTCATCAGATACTGTGCTGCCACCGCCGGTACTGCCGACAAACAGAGGAGTGCAAGTACCGCAGGATCGCTTGGAATGCGCAAGGGTGAGACTAATATGCCGGAGAGCAAGGCCAAAATCACACCCGACAACGACAGGCTGAGGATGATTGTGTTGCTGGGCACCCGCTGCATTTTTCGAACACTAAAATAGGCTACTGATGCAAGAACTCCCGAACAAAACGCAATTGCAAAATCAGCAGGCCTGCCAGCTGCAGATAGACTCTGTTGCTGCGGCATCAGTCCAGTTCCCAGCACAAGAGCAACACCGGCAAAACCAGCCGTGGAAAAAAGAGCGCGCGCGGGCGTCAGACGTTCTGCCAAAAAATAATGTCCGAGCAGTCCAATGATGAATACGCTCGAATTGGCGAAAAGCGACGCGAGTGCGATTGGTATGTGCAGAGTTCCGTGAAAAAAGCAGGCCATACTCACAGCACCAATTAAACCGCGCGTCACAAGCCAGCGTACATCGTTGGGCTGCAGCACCGGGTGATTGTGTCCGGCTTTGTTTCGCCGCAGCAAGATGAACAAACAGATGAGCGACATTGGCAGGCAGCGGAACAGAACACTCTCCCAGGTGCCAAAGCGCGCATCCGCCGGAAAAGAACTGGTGTTTGAAAGTTGCAGCCTTTGTGCAGCTTTGATGAGTGCAATCATGACAGAAAAGCAGAAGTGCGCTGCCACCATCATCAGCAGAGCCTGCGCAGGTTTTTTGAAAGAGTGCGCCGGAGCGCCAGAAGAGACCACCATGACGGCAGTCTTGAACAGCCGAATCAGGCTGTCAAATCGCGGGAGTGAGTAGGCCGTAATTGCGAGTTGCGTTGCAGGCGCACGGGTTGTGCCTGAAGATGAGGCGCTGGATAGAATTCGTCAGCGAAATCGTCATCCGACATACGAGCGAGGAACGCTGCATCAATTAAGCTCAGTAAGCCTGGGATCAGTGTCCAGCAGAACAACAAGTATGCAATTCCCGAGATTGTCTGATGGGTATAAAAGCGGTGTGCACCAGCCCAGCCCAAAACCAATGCAAGCTTCACGGCCTTTTCTCGGCTGAGTGTCGATTGTGTCTCGTTGTTGTTCATTGGCCGGTCCCCCAGTTTGCTCTTCTGTGACAAATATCGGACGTAATTGTGACAAAAGCAAGGGGGCGGGTGAGTTTGTGACATCTTTGTGACAAGTTAAGAAACTCCCAAAAAAGTCTCTTACCTGTGCTTCTTCTGCAAGTTTGTTATTTTTCGCCGGAGCTTGGGAGCGCTGAGCGTGCGGCTCTGATGGCCCGGCTGATGGCAGATGCTGGAACCCAAGAGGCGGTGTTCCATGGCTCGTAGCCGCCATGATGGATCCCGACGAGTTCTAGAGTCTTGAGGTCAATGAGGGGTGAGCCACTGTTGCCTTGTTCTGTGTCACATTGGTGAGCAAATAAGTTTTTTCGCTCACGAGCGCTGAGTTCCGGCATGAAATTATCCGGGAACGGAACAACGACGCAGAACTTTGACCACTCCATGGGGCGCTTACGCGGATAACCAAAAAGAGTGATCTCGCTTCCGGCTGGCGACCGTTTATTGAGTTCGACGTCGACAAAGGCAGCTGGTGGATTGTCGACGAGCAGCAAGGCGTAGTCGTGAGAATTGCTCACTTCTGATTGAAGGAGGCGCAGACAGAACGATCGGGAAGTTTCCGCCTGCTCGGCAGCGCCAAGGTAATTCCAACGCACACTCATCCTCGGATATCGGTCGCCTAGGCAGCCATCCATCGGTAGCCAGTGCTTTGGAATACAGTGTCCCGCGGTGACAACCAGTCCGTTGCCAATGTGAGTGACCGTGCAGCCAGCTTCGAGCATTCCAATCGCAGGAATGAGCGGACGCAGTCTTTCCGGCAGGTTGCCGGTATCCTGTTGGACGGGAGTCAGGTCGTTTTCGCCAATAATTTTGTTCGGCAAACTGTCGTTTGTCCCGACAGCGCAGGAAAGCATCGTCCACGGGCTGAACAAAAGTGCAAAACCTGCGCGAAAATTCATGTTTTCAGCCTTCGTTGAACAGGTTTCCGCGCAACAGCACAGAAACATCTGCAGCGAGTGGGAGCAAGAGAGATGCCAGAATGAATTTTATAAGTAGTTAATAGTAATGGTTTTTCTGAATGAAGTGTGGGGCGCGGGTGTCGAAGAATTTTGCAATGCCACGAGGCTAGAGGGTGTAAGTTTCGATGCTGTGCTGTGTCCCGCGAATTTCATCAACACCCAATGGGCGCAGTTGCACCGGCTTGCTGAGCCGGTCTCGCGTCGCCGAAGTGAGCAAGATGTCGACCTGGTGTTTTTTGGTGAGGCTCTCAATTCGTGAAGCCGTGTTGACCGTGTCGCCAATGATTGTGAACTCACGCCGGATCTCGGCTCCGATGTCGCCGATAATTGCACTGCCGGAGTGAATGCCGATTCCGATTTGGATCGGAGGTTCCCCGCGGATTCGTCTTTTCTCGTTGTATGCTGCGATCTGCGCACGCATCATCAGCGCGCATTCAAGCGCTTTGTCAGCATGGTCATCGGTTTTCACTGGTGCGCCATAATAAGCCATCACCCCGTCGCCAAGGTATTTGTCGAGCGTGCCTCCGGTCAAAAATATACACGACACCAAATGCTCATGGATTTCGTTGAGCATGCGAATGACATCCTCACCATCCATCTCGGAGCTGAGTTTGGTAAAGCCGCGGATGTCGGTGAAGATGACAGTGACTTCGAATTTCCGTTGTTTGAGTTTGTCGCTGTTCTCACTTTTCTCGATAACTGCGGCCACTTCCGGTGCAAAATAGCGTGAGAGTTTTTCATTCAGAGATTGCTTTTCAGCGGCGGCGGAAAGAAGTTTCTTGACTCGGCTCGAGATTCTGACCGTTGCATAACCTGTCAGACTGAGCAGTAAGAATCCCGCGACTCTTGTGTCAACAGGAGTGACGGTCTTGTTGAACAAATGCAGGATGAGCGCAAGACCGGCGAGTGTAACAGGAATCGTAATTCTTGGACTGAAGAAGAGCCCGCTCAAATTGACGAAGAACATCATAAAAGCAACGCCGAGCATGCTAATGATGTGAAAAATTTCGAGTCCGAGTTCGCCGACTGTTTTTATCCAGGCATCGAGCAAAAAATAAGTCATGGGGATGTCGAGAATCGGAATTGAGAATTCACGAATTAATTGAACTTGTCTGACTTGTTTCGGCGGTAATGAGATAAAAATTGCGAAAATGAGATAAGTAGCCAGCAAGTATTCTTTGCCAATGAAGGCGGGTTTGTTAAATCCATACCCCATGACGAGATGCAGCAGAAAAAATGAGGAGACGACTAAAATTCTCAGTCGGCCGAGAATTTGTCCGTTGCGGCGCCGTTCCAGTTCGATTTCTTCGTTGAGGATGAGTTCGTTGACAGTCGTCTGTGGTTTCATTCAGCTGACGGCCTCGGGTTGTCCGGCGGGAGTTGCCGTTGCACCCGAGCGTAACACAGGTTTCTTTTTGCGCAGATGTTCTGGAACGTCAGAAAGGTCGACAGCAACAAGACGTGACACGCCAGGTTCGGCCATCGAAATTCCATAAATCGTGTCGAGAATTTCCATCGTGCGGCGGTTGTGGGTGATGACCACGAATTGGAACTCGCCCGAAAGTGCCTCGAGGACTGAATTGAAACGGCCGACGTTGGCCTCGTCGAGAGGAGCATCGACCTCATCAAGGTAACAAAAAGGTGCAGGGGTGGTTTTGAGCAAAGAGAAAATCAGCGAAATGGCCGTGAGGGCTTTTTCACCGCCGCTGAACAGACTCATGTTCTGCATGCGCTTGCCGGGCAGCTGAACCATAATCTCGACGCCGGTGGTCAGCATATCTTCTGGCTTCAAGAGCTGCAGTTTTGCATTACCGCCGGGGAACAGCACTGGGAATATCTTAACGAATTCGTTGTTGACCTGTTCGTAGATCGCGGCAAAGCGTGTCTTGGTGGTCTCTTCGATTTCGGCAATCGCCTTGTACAATTCCTGCACTGAAGACTCGATGTCGGCCTTTTGCTGGACCAGCAGCAATCGACGGCCTTCTGCTTCGCGGTATTCATCGACGGCGCGTTCGTTGACCGCACCGAGTTCGC
>JBEDKY010000024.1:0-6677 GCA_041171905.1 Pseudomonadota bacterium | reverse complement strand
CAGCAACTCCATTTCCGCTGCGACTTCGCGAGCCTTGGTGTCGGCATCATCAAGCAGTTTGCATCTCGTTGGGTTGTTTACTGTTCCGGGGCCGTAGTGGTCGGTGATCCATTTCAGGGTTTTCTTTGCTGCCTCGACTCCTGCCTCCGGGCCGCCCACAACACCGCCGATAGCTGCGGCGATTCCGGTGATCAATAAACTTTTGAGTGCTTTTTGTTTTGCTTCTTTTACGGCATCGACTGTCTGATTGTTCTCGCAGCTTTCCTGCGCGTAAAGGCTCATTTGCAGTTGCTGGCGAAACTTGACCGCTGTTGCGGCGAGTTGAGCCTCGTATTTCAAAATTTCCTGCGCACGTCGGAAGTTTTCCTCTGAGAGTGTGCCGCGAAGATTGATGTTGCGGGTGCTGCGCAATTGATATGAGCATTGGATTTGAGTTCGTTCGTTGTCGTTTGAAGTTTTTTCAAGACACGGGTTGAAAAGATAAAAATATTGTCCTGTGTCTGCACTCGGGTCACTGAATGACTGCCTGACAACTTTGTCACCGAGCAACCGGCAGGATTCTGTAGCTCCTAATGCTGATTCCCACGCGGCGCGCAAGTCCAGTGGGTGGGCCGCTGTAAGAGTTCCTGAACCGTGGCGCAGAGCATCTCCCGTCGGACTGAGAAGATTATAACTCGAACTGCATCGAATCACAGAAACAAAATCGGCTGAGCTGTATTCAAGTTCTGCAATGGTCTCCAGACTGGTCACTGAATCGTTGGTCAGCTTGATTTCAACAGACGGCGTGGGGCGGGCATCTTGCTCGGCGTATTTTTGCTCCGTTCGGAATGTCTGCGGTGTTTTTTGCGCGTTCTCTGTGACGCCGCATGCTGCGACCATGAGAAGCGCTGTGAGACATGTGTAATTATTTCTCGTAATTTTCATGGACGCACCTCTGCCGGCAAAGGAATTTCCGCGCGCTCGGCTTCGTCAAGATCAGCAGCCAGTTCATATTGAAGAGATTTTAAGCGAAGGAGAGCGGCGTTTGCCGAAATACGTATCTCCTCTGCTGCGGAGCAGGTTTTTTTGTATTCATTTTGCTTGCTGAAGAGCCAGAGCAGAACACGGGTCAAAGCCTGTCCTGTCTTTTGGACGTCATCACTAGGTTGCCAAATAACTGCGACTTTCTCTCTCCACGAACCTTTGCTGTTGGCCGTTGGAGCAAAAATTTCAAATATGATTGAGCTTCCCATGCCGATGATGTTCAGCACCAGACTTTTCATCAGTGCGCGTGTGGCTTTATCCCAATTATCGTTGCCGCACTTTTCAAGCGCCGCAAGGTAAGAGGAAGACTGAGAAGGGATGCCCGCAGTGATCTCTGAGACTAATTGAAGCTTTGTTTGTATCTTAAAAAGCAGTTCCTGCTGATACAGGGAGTATCGATTATGATAGCCGTTCAGTGCAGTGCTTGAAGCAAACATCCGGCTGCAGATTTTTTTCGATTCATCGCCTGTCGCTATGCAAGGGCGAAGAAACCAAATCCAGTCACCAGATGGAGCCGTTACGTCTGTCAGTTCACGCTGCGGATGGAAGCTTTTGACTGCAACGCAATTTTTACTGATGTCATTCCAAAAGTCGTTCGAAGATAGATATTCGAGTGCCTGTGTCGGTTTTGAGAGGGCCGGATGATCCGGATCATACTCCTCAAGTTTTCCCTGAATAGCCTGGTTGCCTGAGCAGCGAAAAACGTCGAATGAGACATCACTGCTTTCCAGATTGATGGCTGCCACAACCGGAACATCGTACCCATTGATTTCTGCCAGTCCTGCAGTGGGTCTCCGCAACAGCACGATTGAATCCAAAATCTGCTGAATACGTGCCAAGTTGATGTTGCTCGAGTCTTCGCTATTGGCGCTTCCAGTCTGTCTTTGTGCAGGCGGTTGTTCACGGGTGCTTTTCCCGCATGCGGCAAGTAGCATCATGCAGAAAGCTGCAGAATAGATATTAAGTGCTGTTTTTCTTTTTAAAACCAACATCAGAGCACCCTAATCAGCAACTGCAGTCATCGGACAATCTCGACGGCGCATGAGTTCAACATACGCTTGATTGGAAGTCAGGCTTTTTTCAAACCAGTGAAGTGATTTTCGTTCAAACGTATGATTTAAGTTTTCAGCAGCATAAATACGCTGACCATTGATCTTGATTGTCAGAGCCTTCAGGGAATACCGATCCTTTTCGCGGTTTTGCCACTCGCATGCGCTACCCAGTCCACCCCAGGTCGACCAGCAGTTTTTCAGACTTTGGTATGCGTAGCCATCTTTCTTCAGCTGAACGCTATTTATGTCACCGATGGTGAGGTCTGAGTTTACATTGATGAGCCAGCGACCATTTTGTCTGAACAGCGAAAAGCTTTCTTCGTCGGAATTTGTAAATCGCAGACCGCCGCCAAAGTCCAACGTTGTCTGCGTCGGTTGTCCCACAGTCGGCAGCGCCTGTTTTGCCTGGTGACGCTCCCAATCACTGAGTGCAAGATGATCACCTTGGATTGATATTTCAATTGTCTTGATATTTTCGCGCCCCCAGCATCCCAGCTGAAGGTTTCCACGCATGTCGCGGCGCAGGCGCGCAATGTCGTGCGCCGAGGCAAGGTAGACGTCACTTTTGGTCATATACTCCCGGCGCTTTTGCTCAATCCAATCTTCAATGACGGTAGCAATTTTTTGCTTGTTGTCTCCAGCTTCAAACGATGGAGCTGTAACTTCAGGTGGAACTGTTGTCTTGGAAATTGCATTCTGGGTGATCTCGTCGATCTCGTTCTCTTCGACTCTGCATTCAGTTGATGCTAGCCGCTCTGAAATAGGAATCTGACTTAGAATGACGGCGGTTTCGGTTTTGCTTCCAAGAATGATGTCTTTTTCTGAAAGCAGAAGAGTGTCGTCGATTTTCAGAGAAAAAACGACAGACTCAAGGTTGTCGAGTGTTCCTTCCACCACCTTTAGTTTGTAGGAGGCGACGTCGGACAGTTTCAGGTCACGAAGACTTCTGCTTCCCAGTGCATACCAGCTCAGTTTCGTTTCCCGGCCTGATTCAAACGAATTCGATTCGATTGAGTTGTCCAAAACCAATTTGAATTTTCCCTGAACGCCCGCAATGTTAGCAGAGAATGTTCTCATATCCCAGATTTTACGATCGCTTCGACAAGCCGCACCCGTCCTCCAGTGGCTGAAGGAAAGTGGTGTGTGTGCAAGACAGCCTGAAAAAAGATTTGACTGCTTCTGACAAAGAGCATTTTTGACTGAAAATATTTGTTCGAGCCTGTTGTTCAGAAAGTTTATTTCACCTGCAATATCTGCAGCCTCATCAGTCAGGTCGGCGACCTTTTCGGACAACCTTGCATCGTCGAGTGGATCGATTTTCGATGAATTGTTTGCATCGCTTGCGTCAGATGAACGAGCAGTTGTTTGTTGGTTTTTCTCTGCGGAGAAAAATTCAGGAATAAATTGCCCACACGCCGGCAAACAGAGCAGCGCAACAATCATTGCACATATTGTTTTATGTTGGGTTGCTGCTTTTATTTTGCTGCTCATGACAAGACCTCTTGAAATATGCGCAACACAATCTCTTTCCGGTCTCGGATTTTTTCTGATGACCTTTAACGACGCTGTTTGCCGTAGCTGCAGATTCTCCCCAGTCAATGAATATGCAATTTTGCACGCTCATTATGCAACTTAATGTACACTGAGAACGTAGCTTCCTCTTTCTCGATGCAAAGTCAGGAGGACTCGTTATGAAACTGGTCAACGGAGATGTTGTTTTTCTTCGCAATGGCGCACCTGCTGTTGTGAAAAACGTTGATCAATCGAGCGGGAAAGTCGTTCTTGATGATGATTTGGCGAAGGTTCAGCAACAGTCTGAGAAGGGACTCAAGAACCACCTCGACGAAAAGCAAAGAGCTTCCTACAACGTGCATCTTCAAAGCGTCGAGGGTGATTCAAAACAGGAAGAGATACGCAATCTCTATGAGACGATTTTGTTTCTTAAGGATTCGCGTCAGGTCGACCCGAAGGTTCTTCGCTATCTCGAGAATGAACTCATGCATAGGATGCACCGGGATGACTACACGCCACCCAATTATCAGGTCGATATGAGAAACTTGCCGCAATACTAACAAGGGAGAGGGAGGGAAGGCTATGATGACAATGCCAGTTCCAAAAAGAAACGCGAATATGCAAATCGGTGACTACGTTCCCAAGGCTGGGATTTATACCAAGCCGGGTATCGTCGTTGACAAAAAAGAAGATGGAACGGTCGTGATTGACACCGATCCCAGGCAGGTCGAAAAGTATCATAAGTATGCGAATACGAGTGGTCTCACTCTTGAAGAGAAGGTTCGCTTCAACGCCATCATGGATGAGGTGATGGAGGCAAGCGATGATGCCGAAAGAATTAATCGGCTTCAGGAAAAGATTGATATCGTCCGCACTGAGCCAAACGGGAAGCGGGTGTTTGACACGCTGGTCAATCAGCAGTCGACTCTGATTCGGTTTGCAAAAGATTTGCCTCGGGTCTATTCGTATGACTCTTCAAAAATAACCGGATACTGATTCACTTACCGATACAAAAATTGGCGAAGATATTGTTGAGAATGTCTTCGGTCCCGATTTCCCCGACAATTTCGCTGACGTGCTGTGCCGTTTGGATGAGCATTGAAGCGACTTTCTCGGGGTAATCATTTTCTGACACAAGAGAAATCGCGACATCGAGAGATTTCAGTGCAAGTGCGACTTTGTCCCGTTGTCTTTCCGAGATTAAGATCGCTGATTCCTGACTTTGCTCCAGTGAGCAAAGACGATCATGAACAGATTCAAGCAGAGCTGTGAATGCGCCGATTTTTGCATGACTTGCAGATGTTTCACAAAGTAAAAATTTGTAATTCTCGTTTTTGTTTTTGAGGTTTGACCACTCTGCTTTTTGCTTGTCTGTCCAACTGTCTTCCTTCGTCAAAACAACCACAACATTTGAGACGCCATGTCCTTGGATTGGTTTCAAAAGTTCGTTGGATTGTTGGAGCATAGTTTCTTCAAGTGTTGCTGCTGGGTGTTGCGTTGGGTCAATCACCAAGCACAGAACGTCAGCATTCTTTGCAGAATCCCAGGTTCTCTTGACACCGATCTTTTCAACTGTGTCTGAGGTTTCTCGGATCCCTGCAGTATCCAGAAGGATAAAATCGCGCTTATTGAGAATGAGTCTGTCTTCCAGAATATCACGGGTTGTTCCCGGAATATCTGTAACAATTGCACGTTCGTAACCCAGCAGGGCATTGTAGAGTGAAGATTTACCCGCGTTTGGCACGCCGACAAATGCGACCCGCAATCCCTCACGAATTTTGAGTCCGACTGAAAAGGATTCCATCAGCCGTTTGAGTTCACTCCTGATGTCGCTCAGCAAGAGCGATTGCGAGCGGCTGTCATAATTGCCGACTTCATCATCGGCAAAATCGATGTGGGCTTCGAAATAGGCCATGGCTGAAGTCAGTCGTTGTCTGATATTCATGGCGACTTCAGCAATTCGTCCCTCGGAGGCTTGTCTTGCGAGGGCGATTCCTGCGTACGTGTCTGCGTGAATCAATTGATCGATGGCCTCGGCGCGCGTGAGATCCATCTTTCCATTGAGATAGGACCGTTGTGTGAATTCTCCTGGTTTGGCTTCACGCATTCCGAGCTGACGCAGTGTTGAATGTAATTTTGCGATGATAAGAGGATTGCCGTGCGATCCTATTTCAATGGTATCCTCGCCGGTATAGCTGTGTGGCGCTTTAAAGTAGGTCACAAGACAATCGTCGATGATTTCGTCGTCCTTTGAAACCAACAAACAATACTTTGAGAGCGATGGACTCAATTCGACGGTTTTGTTTCGTTTTGTGATCGATGAATCACCCAGAATTTCCGGGTTCCGCAAAAGTGGTGTGACTTTTTTAAGTACGTTCGGACCACTGATTCGATGCAGTGAAACAGCCGACCTTCCTTTCGCCGAACTCAGGGCAAAGATAACGTCGGATGTGTCGTGTTGAATCATGGTCTTGAGTCGAGTCAGACGTCAGAGTCGCGGAGTGATTCAGATTGTGACTCAGAGCCGGCAGATGAGGACTCTGCATTCGGATGTGCGCGGCCACCCTGTCTATTTTGGCGATTGCCGCCTCTTCGGCCACGTCTGCGTTGACGCCGCGGCTGGCCATCTGCGCGCTGTCCGGCCTGCAGAGCCTCTGCGGAATCCTGATTCACCATTTCTCCATCTGACGACTCTCCAGCGTTGGAGCGGTTTTGAGGACGTTGTCCGCCTCTTCGCGAGCCTTGGTGACGATCTCTTTGTGGACGATCTGTCGAGTAGACGATGAGCTTGCGATTTTCGCCGATTCCAATGCTCTTTGTGGCGATTCCCTGCGTGTTCTCAAGGGCAAGATGAATGACACGACGTTCTTGGCTGCTCTTGGAACTCAGTGTGATTGTTTTGCCCGTGTCACGGACTTTGGCAGCGATGTCGAGCGCCATCTGTTTCAGTTTGTCTTCACGTTCTGCAGCTGCGGAACCCGCGTTCAGTGTCACACGTCCCGAAACGTCACCAAATTTCTTTTGCGAAATCCTTTTGAAGAGATGTTCGAATGCACAAGACAGTCGGTCTGTCCTGATTAGGAACTCTTC
>JBEDKY010000023.1:0-3285 GCA_041171905.1 Pseudomonadota bacterium | reverse complement strand
GTATAGAAATTGTGTCGATTACATCTTGTGGACCGTTTGCACTGAGAAATGTCTCAACATTTCCTAAATTACCACCTGACATATAAGCGGCCACAGCCAACTTGCCAATAATCCGGTGGGTTGTTGCCACTTCGGCTTCAGCTGCATCGACGGCTTTTGTCGCATTATCTAATTCCTTCACGGAAACTGCTAATTCATTTTTGGCAGCTAAATACCTTCTATTTACCTCCGCGGCAAGTATTGCAAGTTTTTTAAGGTTTCCTTGAGCAGCTGAAAGTTTTTTAGCTGCATTTGCCGCATTTTGTTTTTTCTGCAGTTCAAGTTTCTTAGCTGCTTCTATTTGTGCAAGAGTTGGTTTGTGATTGGTGCCAAATGCATCAGGAGAAGTCGAAATAATAATAGCTACCGCTAGGAAGACTGAAGGTAACTTCTTCACAGACTTAAGGTTCATAGCCTAGTTGCCCCCACAAAGGGTTTCTGGCCAAACATTCTCGTAAAATTGACTACCTCTACTTTTTTCCCTGCTCTTGGGGCTTGAACCATTTTTCCGCCGCCCATATATATCGAGACATGGCTAATAGGTTTACCAAAGAAAAGTAAATCCCCTGGCTTTATATTGGAGTATGCGACCCGCTTTCCGTATTTAAATTGCGATCCGGAGTGGTGCGGGAGTGATACCCCAGCTTTCTGAAATGCCCGCATTGTGAGCCCAGAACAATCCCACCTAGTTGGGCCGGCAGCTGCCCAAACATAGATATCACCTATTTGTTGAAGGGCAAACTTGAGAGCAATTGATCCACGCGTGTTTTCGCCTTTATAGGAGGCCGCATATCTTTTCGATTCGCTCAGAATCTTATTTTCTCGAGCAGCTTCTTCTCGGAGAAGTCGTTCTCGATCTGCCTTTGAAAGTGACTTGAGAAGTCTCTCTGCTTTAAGCAGGGCTGTCTTTGCCTCTGCCACCTGTTGATTGAGTCGTTTCTGTTCCACGCGAAGTAGTGCAGTCCGATCGCTCAAAACTAACTGTGTGGCTTGCACTCTTTGTTTGGTTGCGGCGTATTCTCGTAATTGTTTTGAATATCTCCTACTGACACCGTCTAATATCGATGCATCCAAAAGATACTGCGTTGGATCGGAAGAAAAAAGCAATTCAAAGGAATTACCAAACCCACTCCCTTGATATTCGGATATCGCTATTTTTGCTAGAACTTGACTTACTATTCTCAGCTCCTTTTGTATTATCTCCTCTCGCTGCTGCAGCACTCCGGTCTCTTTTTGAAGAGCCTTGATTTTTAATGTTGCTTCATTAGCAGCTTCATATTTTTCGGCGGCCAAAGTTCTTAGCCGGTCAATATCGCGCTGCACGGATGCCACTGATGGAGCAGCCTGTGCCTGTATTGACTGGGCCATGAAAACTGCAATGAGTAACGAAGCGAGTACCCTTTTCATGTATTGACCTTGGACCTTACTTACTATTACCCAATAATTTCTTCATGAGTGTGATTTCAGCTGATTGCCCAATCTGGATATCGACGGCAATCTTTTTGGCCTCACTATTTTTTGTGCGATCAAGCATTGATACCATCTCTAACGCACCTTCATGATGAGCAATCATCGCTTTAAGAAAAGCAGTATCAAATTTACTTCCCTTCAATTTCTTAAGAGCAATCAGGTCACTTTTTGAGAGCATGCCACCCATTCCCATGTCGTGTCCCATAGTCATCGAAGACTTGGTTGCTGTCAGCCAATACTTCAGCTGACTTATCTCTTTTCCTTGCGCAGCAATGATTTTCTTAGCCAACTTCTTAATTTCTGGGCTGGCACCATTATTTAGCGCCATTTTGGACATATCTATAGCCTGCTGATGATGTGGAATCATCCCTTGGGCAAACATAATCTCATTCATGCCCAGGTTCTTTAGGCTTTTGGCATGACTACTAGCTGATGCAGGTTGAACAAAGAATGAAAGTGAAATGACGGAAAGCAGCAATACGATTTTCTTGAACATTTGGAATCCTTTTCTCGATTTGATAAAACAGGTCTATAAATCGAAGAAGGATTAGATGCGAATAACCCCCAATTGTGGGCGAGAGAGAGAAAGTTGGAAAACTTGGGGTCGATGAATTTTTACCCAATCTTGACTCAAATCAATGAAATTACTCAATGGAGACCTTGGAGCTCTTAAATCTAATAACTTTCTTCCGACTAAAAGCACGACGATAAAAAGCACCAAACACCCGGTATCGATCAATTGCTCAGTATTTGAATTATCGTTTAAAGATTTTGTTGCACCAGTTGGGGCAGAATCATGATTTGGATGGTTGTGCTGCATTGATACTTGATTATTGATAATGGACTGACATTGATGGGCAATCACAATCCCAGTTGAAAATACAGCCAAGAAAATGGCAAAAAGCATGGCCATTCGCTTATTACTCTTGGCCACCATGCGCATGGAAAAACTTTACCAGTTGCGTCTTTTTATGCGAATATCTGAGAGAGTGTCGAGGCTAGATTGTGATTGGAAATACAAATTTATGCTCAATTGATGCCCATAGAACTGCCCATATTTGCCCACCGATTCCCCATAAAAATCTCTCAATTTGCGACAGGTTATGTAAAAACTTGTACAAGCAAAATGCAGAAAGGTGAGCGCAGTTTTAACCTACGCCCACCTAATTGGAAGAAGAGTCGCCCTATAAGCCGGATCCTGTCCTCTTGCGAGGGATCACCATCCATCTAGATCTGTAATTGCTTACAGATTCAAGCAACCTACCCGGTGACTTGTGTGGGCACACTCAAACGCCACCTGCATGGTCTTGCTCCAAGTTGGGTTTACCTAGCTACGCAAATCGCTTCACGTACTGGTGGTCTCTTACACCACCGTTTCACCCTTACCAATATTGCTATTGGCGGTTTACTTTCTGTTGCACTGGTCCCGCGGATTTCTCCGGGTGGGAATTACCCACAACTTTGCCCATTGGAGTCCGGACTTTCCTCGGTACAAGTTGAAATAAATCCACTCATAACGCGGTGATCCGGGCGACTCTTCTCGGGGATAAGAATACTTTGCCGCTAGTGGCATTGTCACACGAGTTCCTTTAGGGTGACACACATGATTACAACAGTTGATGCGGATTTCCTGGCTCTTCCTCTCAAGAGGATTTCAGAAGTTACCATTGATACCGCGACTCAAGCCGGGGCATCACATGTTGATGTTCGTATCGAGCGCACTCGAACTGGTTATCTTTCACTTCGAGATGCCAAACCTGAAACACAGAGCGATGA
>JBEDKY010000022.1:0-5162 GCA_041171905.1 Pseudomonadota bacterium | reverse complement strand
GGCCAAAGCTGCATTCGACGAATCCTTTGTTGTCAGCCGTCCGTACGACCTCACCGACCTTGTCGAATTGTGCGGTTTTCACTCTCCTGCCCACAGTCCAGAATTCCGGTGGATGTTTGGCAATCTGACCGCGCTTTTCTCGCGCCTCGGACAAAACGCTTTCGCCGCGTTCGCGGCTGACGTTCATGTCTTCGGAGAGCTCATCGCGCTGCTTTGCAAAGGAGTCCGAAGTCTTTTCAAATGATTTGCGCATGACATCGAGACTCTCGCGCGCTTCATCAATGAGATCGCGTTGTGAGAGTTTTGCCGGTTTGCGCAATTTTTGCCACGATTCGTCGAGGTCAACTTCAGCGGAGGCCGACTTCTGCGGAAGATCAACGCGCAGGTTTGCAAGTTGTGAAAAATCACTCAGGCTGCGCGGCTTGCGTTTATCTGGTTCGCCCTTTCCGACAGCTGACGCGACGGGGCGTTCCGCCTGCTGTGCACGGCCGGCTGCGCTGATTACAGTGCCTGAGGATGCTGCCGGTGGCGTTTGTGCATCATCGTCGCCGCGCGCCGCTGCTTCAGACTCTGCCCTTTGTTTGTTTTCGCTGAGAATTTGTTGCTGTGCGCGCTCAAACTGACGGGCGCGCGTTTCGAGACGGTTTTCAAAAGCATTGAATCGTTTTTGCAGTTTTGTCGTGTAGTCGTTCAGTAGATTTTCTTGCTGATGCTGCAAAGCTTTGCGCTGGCGTGAAAGTGAATCAACCTCACCCACCAGCTGCTGATTTAGATCCCTGTTTTTGCTGATCTCGAAACGCAGTTCCTGTCGAGACTTTTGCAGCTCTGCGAGCAGGTTTTCCAACTCGAGTTCGCGCTCACCGCGATAGCGCAGAGCCCGCTGGAGCAGATCTTCGGGATAATTGAGCCTGCGCGCCAGTTCGATGGCAAAGCTTTGTCCGGGTACACCATTTAATAAATGAAAGGTCGGCTTGAGGCGATCAGGTTCGAACTCCATGCTTGCGTTCGCGAACACAAGCGGCTGTTTGTCGGCAAGCGTCTTTAATGATGAAAAGTGCGTTGTGATGATTGACGTCGCACCGCGTTCGGCGAGCGTCTCGAGCGTCGCCTGCGCCATAGCAGAGCCGATGGACGGGTCAGTTCCGACAAATCCCTCATCGAGAAGAACAAGTGAATGTGCATCGGTGAGTTCGCAGATTCTCCGGACGTGCAAAAGGTGACCGGAGAACGTTGAAAGGTCCTCTCGGCGGTCCTGGCGATCGCCCATTTCGACATAAATGGAGTTGAAGTTGAAGAAGGTCGCTTTGCGCGACGGCACAAAAAGGCCCGCCAGCGCCATTGCGCATTGAAGTCCCACAGTTCGCATCGCGACCGTCTTGCCGCCGGCATTCGGTCCCGAGAGCACCCACACGCGTGGGCATCGGCTTCCATCCTTGCTCGGCTGCAGGAGAAGATGATTGGGCACGCACGGTTTGTCTTCAAGAATGTAAAGTGGGTGCTGTGCATCGAGTAGCTCGAATCGCGCCGCCTGAGGATTCTCATGAAACTCGGGCATCACAGCGCCCAAACGCGAGGCAAGCCTGGCGCGTGCACAGACGCAGTCGAAAGTTTCCAGAATCTCGAGTGCCGATAAAAGCTCTTCCCGAAGTGAATAGGCCTCGTCGGAGAAAGCCCTCAGGACACGGTTTTCCGCAAGCATGACGTCGGTCTCGGCAGCCGAAAGCTGTGCCTGTAATTCGCTGAGTCCGGCAGGCTCGATAAACAGTGTATTACCGGAGGAACTGACACCGCGAGCAACACCAGGCACGTCTGATTTGCGGTCGACGCGCACAGGCAGCACGTATCTACCGTCGCGCAGCATCCAAACCGCGTCTTGAAGGGCATCTCGGACAGTCGGAACCTTCAGCGTGTTCTCAAGACTGTGGGTCATGCGGCGGGTCAGTGTGTCGAATTTTTGCCTTGCCTCTTTTAGCTCAGCTGATGCGGAATCAAGTATCCGCCCATTTTCATCGGCTGCCAACGCAAGGCGGCGGGCCAGGGAAGTTTGTTGTTTGAGTTGCGAAAGGAGGCCTGCTAACTCCGGCCCCAGCGATCCTCCACCCTCTTTGCGTTGCTCGTTGCGCGCTTTTGTACCGAGCCGTTCGGTTTGCGAGCAAAGCAGCCCAAGATGATAGAGTCCGATGCCGTTGAGCAGTGCGCCATGTGAAATCGCATCAAAAAAATAACCCGCATCGAACGGGTGAATTTCGACGCCCTCCCCAACGCTCAGCAAATGAATTAAACGACTCGTTGCGCGCAGATTCCACGTGCGTTCCGATTCAGAAATCCAGGGAGACAAATCCTGCAGGCGGCCTTTGGTGTGTTGCAGCATGGCCAATTGGGCGAGAGCATCTGTCAGTCGCTGCCACTCCAGGCGTTCCAGTGCATCTTTCAGAAGTGCCTGTTTGTCCCATTCACCGGAGTGAGCTTCGTGGGTTTCGCTTTGTGATGGTTTGATTTGCTCATTCATGCGTCGAACCTTGTGGTTTCGTGAGAGGCCCCAAATTCATGTATACGCTTGGCCCCATTTTACAAGTCTGCAAAAATAGGTGGCGGTCAATCTATTATCCTTGCACTCTTCTTCCCCATGCGGATAATAGCCGAACGTTTCTCGGATAATCTTCAATAAAGGGGTCACTCATGTTGGCTAGAACGATCGTTACGCTTGTTTCTGTAGTTTCGGTTTCCTCAGCTTTTGCGTCGGGTGTCATGAAGCTGGATGCTGCCAGCAGCGCAGTCGGCTGGAAGGGTTCAAAAAAGGCCGGCAGCGCGCACAATGGTGCAATCGCGGTGAAAGAAGGCTCGGTGACGTTCGACGCAAAGGGCGCACTTACGGCTGGAAACTTTGTTGTCGACATGAAGACACTGACAAACGAAGATCTTAAGGACAGCCCAGATTATCAGAAAAAACTGGTCGGTCACTTGTCGAGTCCTGACTTCTTCAACGTCAGCAAATATCCGACGGCCGAGTTCAAAATCACCAGCGTGAAAGCTGACCCCAAGAACAAAGACGAATTTGTTGTGAGCGGCGACTTCACCATGATTGGCAAGACTCAGCCTATCAGCTTTCCGGCGAAGATTGCGCTCGACAAGACCAGCGCGACCGGCCAAGCCACAATCAAGATCGATCGCACGAAATGGGGTCTTAAGTATGGCTCGGGCAATTTTTTCAAAGAGCTGACTGCTGACAAAATCATCAACGATGAGTTCGAGCTCACCCTGAAGCTCGTGGCGAAGAAATAATCCGCCCGCCCCGCGTGTTGCATGCTGCTCCGGATCGTTTAGCATGGGAAGAATACGTTAGATCTGCAATTTAGGACGTACTTCTGATGGTAAGGGACTGGCGCAAGTATCTCGATGAGGCGGACCACCGCCGGCGCGATAGGCTTGTCAAAATCGAAAAAATCAAAAAGCAGAAACGCTCCGTCCGTGGCCGAACAGTTGATGATTGGCTGGTGGACGGAGCTTTCGTTGATGGCGATGAGAGTGAGCCGGAATTTTTGCGCAGGCTTGAAGACCTTTGCAGCGCCGGGCAGCGTCGCGGCCGCGTCATCGAAGTACACAAGCGGCATATATTTGTGGCCGAAGAAGATTCGGACGGACGTCCCCAAACAGAACTGCTCTGGTTGTGTTCGGTCGCCAAAAGACACTTTCAGCGCGCGCACAAAGAACGCAATTTTGTGGTGGTGGGTGACAGGATTCTTTTTGAACCCGATGCCGAGGTGAAGTTCGACGGCGAGGGACAACCACAGGACACCGACCTTCCACGTGGTGTAGTGCAGCACGCATTCCACAGGCACAGCCGGATCGCCCGTCGTGACCCACTCAACCCCGAGTGGGAACACGTCATGTTGGCCAATATTGACCTTTTGGTTGTCGTTGCATCCGTCTTTCACCCTGAGGTGCGCTGGGGTCTCATCGACCGTTTCCTTGTTCAGGCCGAACTGGAAGGGTTGCCGGCCGCAGTGGTGCTAAATAAAGTTGATTTACTTGAGAATCCGAAGCTCGCCACTGAAGAGTTCCTCAAGCGCTACAATCGCCGGGTGTCGATTTACAAAGAAATAGGCTACGACGTTTTTGAAATCTGCGCTCTCAAGCCGCGAAAAACGACCGCAGAGGTCAAGCGCCTGAGGGAGACTTTCAAAGGCAAGTTGATTGGCTTTGCCGGACATTCCGGAGTCGGAAAAAGCAGTCTGCTGAATTTGATGAAGCCGGAATTTGAACAAATCGTCGATGACAATCCTGACATTTTTTACAAGGGCCGACATACGACAACTTACAATTCCCTTCTGCAGCTTGGTATTGGTGCTTACGCCATTGATACTCCGGGGGTCAGGTCGTTTTCTGTCAATGGTTTTGATTCAATCACGCTGACGCAGTGTTTTCCGGAGTTCCGCGGAATCCGATGTCACTATCGTGAATGCACGCACGATCACGAGCCGAAATGTGGAATCAAGGATGCAGTCGCTGACGGGCGTATTTCACAAGAGCGATATCGCAGTTTCATTGGGCTGCTGAAAGGTGTCTCCTTTCGTGAAGGGGAGGGCGATGCATCTGAGGCAGAGGTCATTGCCGACCTTCGCGCGCGCACTCAGGTACGCGATGAAAAGCTTCGTGCCATGGAGTCGGACGAAGTGGAATCCGATGGCGCAGGTGCTGACAGGGAGGAGTCCGACGAATGAGTTTGACCCGCGATCACTGGCTCTCGTTGCAAAGCACCGGTCCCTCGCAGGAAGCGCTCAAGTCCTTGTTGGAGATCGGACAGTCGGTTGCGCAGGATTCTCGGCAGACTCAGTTGATTGTCGGTGGTGGTCTGGCGGGAATTCTCACTGCTCTGCGGCTGTCGCGCGGAGAATCGAAACGGAAATTAGTGCTGCTTGAGTCAAAAACGACCCTCGGAGGACGTCTGTTCCAGATTCCTCCCGCATCGGTTGGGATGAGCAGGGTTGATGTTCTTGCTGGACAGTTCACAGCAGATGCATGGCAGCACTGCAGCGGACCGGGATTTGAATTGTTCGATCCGACTGCACTCGAGGTTTATGAGCGTCATCTGAGGATGAATCTCAGCGAAGAGGAAATTGAGTTTATCGATGGATTTGTCGCCGAACGACTGACATCCGACG
>JBEDKY010000021.1:0-4700 GCA_041171905.1 Pseudomonadota bacterium | reverse complement strand
TTTTTGAACAGAGACCGGAAGTTGATCATTCTGAGCGTCAGCGAGAGTTCCTGCAATTCGCGAACGGCTTTTCTCATCTGAGCAACTCTTTTTTGCATCACAGCGGATGAGTGATCTGACTTTGGTTCATCCAGCATGCTCTGAATGATGGTCATCTCTCCAGCCAGGTCTATCAATCTATCAATTCGCTCCGCCTGAACTTTGATAGATTCCTCACCGGAGTTCAGTTCATTGACTGTCGCCTCATGGAGTTTTGCTGTTTCGTTCAGTGTGTTTTTTTGCAAAACAAGCGCGAATTCAGCGACTGCCGCGGACACAGCATGGGTGCTTTCTATAAAGGATGATTGTTCGGTTTCTGCGGACTTCGGAAATTCTTCATTGGAAGTTTCTGAAGTTTGGATTTGCGCTGGTGTCTCGCTCTGCAGCTCTTCGATTTGAGGCAATGGAACGTCCTCAAAAGTTGTTAGAATTTCCTCGGCCTGCAGCGTTGTTTGAGTTTCTTGAGCGACGGGGACCGTTTGAGTTTCTTGGGCGACAGCGGCCGTTTGAGTTTCTTGAGCGACGGCCAATGTTTGAGTTTCCGCCGCCTGAACCGTGGTCAGATTGACGTGTGCTGCCAGAATGGTCAAACGTGCAATTTCGGCTTGGATGGCTGCGATTTTTTCATCAACCGTCGGCTGAGCTGTTGGCACCGAGTTGTCCCGCGGCGTCGGATCAGATGGCGGATTCGCGTCGACCGTTTCAAGCACTGGCTCGGGAAGTTCAAACAATTCTGCCTTGAGATTATCGTCGACAAACCAGATGTCGCCCGCCACGGGTTGTCTGGGCAGTTCGATCAACTGGCTCAGCGGTTTTGGTTGCAGTGCGCGTTCCATTTGCTCAATGAGATGTTCGCCCCTGCCCGGTGATTTTTTTCTTTGTCTCAGACTGTCAACATGTTCTTTAATGAACGACAGGCCATCGTTCATCAGCGACAGGGTTTCACGGTCAGCGGAAACACTTTTTCGTTTCACTGCAGAAAGAAAATTTTCGTATTTCTGCGTAAATGAAGCGAGGTCCGCGAAGCCGAGGGACGCAGCTGATCCGTTGAGCAGGCGTGCGGACCGACAGATTTTTTCAAGCAGCTGTTCGCTTGCACCAGAGGTTGCAAACTCAGAAAATAATTTTTCAAGCTGAGACGTTCCCTCATCGGCTTCCTCGATGAAGTGTTCGATCATCTGTCTCAGTTCGGAAACATCCACGGCGCACCGCCCCCGTTTGTTACCATCGCTGGTCCGCAGGAGGGCGATCGCTGGAAAGTTCGACCGATCCCTACGGGCCAGTCGGTGTTTCGGATGAATTCAGGTTGAGGCGAGGGAGGGGGTACTGCGGAAAGGCGGAGGTTTGACGCTGCTGCTGAAATCCACTGACCAATCCGTGCCCCAGTGAAGCCATGGAAGCGTTCAGAAGTTCGGACAAAAGGCTCTGCAGTTCGGGTTCTTCCATGGGGATGACTGGAGTGTCTGCGCCTGTGTCGAGGCCGGCAAGTTCTGCAGCCTTGATGATTGCGTCCGTGCGTCCACCAAGAGCATCAACAAGTTGCCGTTCTTGTGCCTCGGTGCCCAACACGACCCGTCCGTCGCTCATGTGGCGGAGACTCTCTGCTGTAATTTTCGGACGCGAGAGCGCCACATCTGCGACAAATTGATCGCGTGTGTCGTCGATGAGTTTTTGCAGATAGGCTTTGTCTTCGGGGGTCCACGCACGAGACGGGGAGCCTGTGTCCTTCAGCCGGCCGGTTTTTAGGGTCACTGGTTTGACCTTCATCCAGTCGAAAAGCTGCGTGGCTTCAAAACTCGACATGATGACGCCAATGCTTCCAACCATTGTTCCGCGCTTGGCAACCAGCCAGGATGCCGGTGCAGCGGCATAGTAGGCGCCACTGGCAGCGACTTCACGTAAATAAGCCACAACCGGAGTCTTTGCTTTAATTGCTTTGATGGTGTCGTGGATTTCCTGACTTGCAACAACCGATCCGCCTGGGCTGTTTACCTCGAGGAGAATTCCTTTGATGCGAGAGTCTTTCGCTGCCTCAGCGAGTTTGTCGACCACTGTTTTTGCCACTTCGGGTCCGATGGGCTGGTCGAGACGAATTTCGGCGATCCCGGACGTGAATGACTGGTGTGCAAGGTACTTGTGATCCGCATGGCTGATACCTGCAGACTGAGGAAAAAACTTCATTGCTGCGATTGCGAGTGCGACAAAAGCCAAGGCCGCGATGAGGGCTAATGCCCCAATCGCGGCCAAGACCAGTACGCCACCCGACCATCGTTTCTCACGTGAGTCAGGGTCTTTGTACATCTAATTACTCCTCGGTGCGTTCTTTAGCTCCACGGCTCTTAGCACGTGCGAATGCTTCTGCGAAGCCAGTTGCAGCTGGAGTTGCACTTGCTGCCTGAATCGTTTTGTTGTGTGTTTCATCAAGGCCGCGTGTTGCAGCTTTGTGTGAAAGTTCAAAACGACGCTCGGTGAGGTCGACGCGCAGGACGATGAACTCAAGTTCTGTGTCGACGTCCGGAAGCTTGTTTGGCTCCATGTCGAGTTCGGAAACGTGGATGAGTCCTTCAACGCCCGGTGCCAGCTCAACGAATGAACCGAATTCAGCGTTGCGTGTGACTTTGCCCTTGGCGCGTGTGCCAGGAACAAAGACGCGTGATGCCGCTTCGTAAGGATCTTCCTGCAGCTGCTTGATGCCCAGCGAGAAGCGCATGTTTTCGACGTCGATCTGAAGAACTTTCGCTTCAACTTCGTCGCCCTTCTTGTACAGATCCTGAGGATGCTTGATGCGCTCGGTCCAAGAGATGTCCGAAACGTGAATCAGGCCGTCCACACCTTCTTCGATTCCGACGAACACGCCGAAGTCGGTGATGTTGCGGATTTTACCGCGGATGACGTCACCCACCTGATATTTCTCGAGAACGAGTTCCCAAGGATTGGGCTCTGTCTGCTTCATGCCGAGCGAGATGCGGTGGTTTTCGAGATCAACGGCCAGAACAACGACTTCGACCTCGTCACCGATGGCAACGAGCTTGGAAGGATGCTTGACGCGGCGGTTCCATGTCATTTCGGTCACGTGAATGAGACCTTCGACACCCGGCTCAAGCTCAACGAATGCGCCGTAGTCGGTCAGGCTGACCACTTTGCCCTTGAGGCGCTGATTGGGGTTGTAGCGTTCTGCAACCTTAACCCATGGGTCGGACTGCAGCTGCTTGAGACCCAGCGACACGCGGTGTGTGCCAGCATCGTAGCTCAGAACCTTGACCTGAATTTCGTCGCCGACGTTGAGAACTTCGGACGGGCTGTTCAGGCGGCCCCATGACATGTCGGTGATGTGCAACAGACCGTCGATGCCGCCGAGGTCAATGAACGCACCGTAGTCGGTGATGTTCTTGACGATACCGGCCATCACGCTGCCTGCTTCGAGGCTCTTGAGAGTTTCGCTGCGCATGCGCTCACGGTCTTGCTCGAGCAGAACACGACGCGAGAGAACGATGTTGCCGCGCTTCTTGTTGAACTTGATGATCTTGAATTGCAGAACCTGACCGAGCAGCTTCTCGAGGTTGCGCACCGGACGCAGATCAACCTGTGAGCCGGGGAGGAATGCCTTGACGCCGATATCGACTGACAAACCACCTTTGACGCGGCCAACGATACGACCTTCGACGAGTTCATCTTTTTCGAATGCTTCGGAGATGCGGTCCCATGCCTTGAGCAGGTCGGCCTTGTCTTTCGAGAGCACGAGTTCGCCGTCGTCATCTTCGAAGACGTCTACGAACACGTCGACAATGTCGCCCACTTTGAGCGAGAATACGCCGTCTGCCGTGAATTCACTCTTCGGAACTGCGCCTGCAGATTTGTGACCGATGTCGACAACAACGCTGTCGTCGAGAATTTCCATCACTTTACCCTTAACAACCTGACCTTCTTTGATGTTGGAACCGGTTGTGCTTTCGCCGAAAAGCGCGGCGAAGGAGTCCTTGTCGGACGTTTCGGGATTTGCGAAGTCGACGTCTTCGTCGAGCCATTCGAGACTCGAGTAGCTGCCCTTGCGCTTGGAAGAATCAGAGTGAACAGTTGCCATGATAATAATACCTCTCCGAGCATGAACCGGCCTGCGCCGTTGCAAAAAAAAACGCACCACCGCGGTGCGTTAGAAGCGGATCGCCTCGGTTCTGCACTGCCGCGCAGTTAGCACAGGAGATGCCCCCTGTACAGCACGACTATTGCTTTCTTTTTCGGGCGCTTGCGAAGGCGGCGGCAAAAATGTTGTTTTCATTTGCCGAATCAGATTTAGCGCCCTGAATTTGCTTGTCTTTGTAGGAGGCCCAGGCTTGCTGGGACTCGCGTTCTTCGGCTTGTACGGCTCCTGCTGTCGCGCCGTGTTTGCCGGAGAGTTTCATAGACATTTCCTCAGGCATGGCCTGTTTCAGGCTGAGAGCCACCCGCAGGCGCGGAGCGTGCTCGATGCGGATGATTTTTACGCTGACGGACTCACCGACTTTGACGACATCTTGAGCCTTGCTGACCCGCTTCCACGCAAGTTCTGACATGGGAATCAGGCCCTCGACTCCGCCGAGGTCGGCAAAGGCGCCGAAATCGGCAAGGCGGGTGATGGTCGCAGTGAGTTTCTGACCGACTTCGAGCGTGCGGACGATTTCACC
>JBEDKY010000020.1:0-3027 GCA_041171905.1 Pseudomonadota bacterium | reverse complement strand
CTTCGGTTTTTATGTCAGAAAGTCCTGTGTTCGGTGGCAATGTGGCCGAAGTTTCAGTCTGCGCCAGTTCGTTGGTGTTCTTTACCGGCTTGTTTTGGCTGGCGTTGATCTTTTGTGCGCGTTCGGTTTGGGAAACCAGTGGGGCATCCTCTTTAGGGCTCACATTGCCAAGACTCAGGCTGGCTGCTTGTTGTGCCTTCATCATTTCTGGATTGAGCAGTGCGCCAAGTCCTCTGCCGAGTCCGTTCGGTTTCTTTTGCATTCATGACCTCCCTGGTTATGGATGTGCGTTTGTTGTTTGTTGGAAGTTGTGTGGCGAGGTTCGCGCGCTTCTTTTGAGCTGTGTGCGAGCGAGAAGCTCTTGGGCAGCCTCCATGTATGACAGAGCGCCCGGGCTTGAAATGTCATACAGGATGATTGGCTTACCGTGCGATGGGGCTTCGCCCAGTTTTACGTTTCTTGGAATCTTCGTGCTGAGCACGAGTTCCTTAAAGTGTTCGCGTACGTCGACTTCAACCTGATGAGACAGGTTGTTGCGGCGGTCGAACATGGTGAGCAGGATTCCTTCAATTTCTAGGGCAGGGTTGAGGAATTTTTTGACCAGTTCGACTGTCTTCATCAGCTGGGAAAGACCCTCGAGAGCGAAGTATTCGCACTGCAGCGGGACGAGGATGCCGTGGGCTGCCACGAGTGCGTTGACCGTCAGTAGGCCAAGTGCTGGTGGGCAGTCGATGAGGATGTAGTCGTACTTGTCCTTGACGAGGTTCAAAGCGTCCTTCAGGCGGTGTTCGCGCCCCAATGCTGAGACAAGCTCAATCTCTGCACCAATCAGTTCTTGATTGGCTGGGATTAGGTCCAGATAGCTCAGTTCAGTCTTGACTATGCAATCGACCGGTGCGGCCTCTTGAATGAGCATCTCGTAACTGCTTGGCTTAAGCGTTCTCGCCTCTATTCCAAGTGCGCTTGATGCGTTGCCCTGTGGGTCAAAATCCACCAGCAGCACGCGGTATTCGGCAGCCGCCAAGGACGCTGCGATATTGACCGCGGTTGTGGTTTTGCCAACGCCGCCTTTCTGGTTAGAAAGCGCGATAATTCTTGCATCTGCCATGTGGTTGCCTCCGTGTCGCCCGACTTGGCATTCGATCATCAGTCCGAATGGAACTTTTTTGTCTGTACGGCCTTCTTACATCGGAGTTTGGTGCGCTCGCAAGGCGAATGAGGACCTAATTTATTTTCTGCAGTGGTTTCGCGGCCAGACAAAAGCTTGACATTGTTCCACGTGAAACGCTCGCAAATGAGGCTAAAAGTGTTCCACGTGGAACATCAGAACCATCCGAATGAACGAAATTTTTAAGCCCATGAAAAATGTCCATCGCCATTTTGAAACTTTCCTGCAGACTGTCGCTTTTTGATTCAACACAGAAGGAGAAAAATTATGAATCAAACGACCGCCCGTTACCTGCTCCCAGTCTTAAAACGCAGGCTCGAAATGGAAATGCAGCGCTGGAGCTCAGTGCTCGAAAGCGGCTTCGATGTTTCGCTCGTTGTTCACGAAGACGCACTGGCTGAGACGCTCACACAGTTTCTGATATCCGATCCAACCATAACAACGCGAAGCCCGTGCCAGGTCGAAATCTACGACCCACAGGGGAGTTGTATTCATTCAGTCTATAGGTCCGGTCAATCCAAGGGTGAAGTCAATCGGAATAGCGTGCCAACGCTAACGGTGGTTCGCGACTGCCCACATCCCGTGTGTGGGTCGATTCCATTTGAGCTTCCACCGCTTCAGACACTCTTTCCAAGTCCATCGCAGATGGTTTCATTGGTTTTGGACAAGGCCAACCTTAGCCGTTACGTGGACTCCTTTGACGGTAAAAAAATGACCGCACTGCGAAAAATTCTCGAGATTCACGGCCACGAACTGTTCTTCGACTCCATTGTACAGGTTGCTTACAGATCGGGATTCAGGGGAGACGACGAGGGCTCGAATGAATTCCTTGAGAGTCGCCTCTCTACGCCTGCCGTTAGCCCCCGCCGACGCAATACCAAAAATGAATCCTTAGGAGCAGATGAGGCAGCACATGCGGTCGCGGAACTCTTCGACAGGGTTCTCCGTTATAACGACCCTCATGACGTCCTGAAGGCCTCCTTGACCCATTACGTCTTTCACGGGAGGCGCGTCACGCAGGCCGAGGCGAGTCGAATCCTCAAGGTTTCGCGTTCCACACTGCAGGCTCATCTGCAGTTGGCTGAACTGTTGAATGTTGCCGAGCTTTTTACTGAATCTGCTCCGACGGCCTAGGCGCGGGCGGATTGGCCATCCGTCCATGCAAAAGACGCCAGAAATCTTTGTCAGCCTTGCGTCTTCCGAGCACTTGCGCAGCTTAAAACTAAACAGTAAGAAACCGCCGAACGGCCCCATGGCGCCTGATTCACAATAGTTAGATGCCCAAAACAAGGGAAAATACATGGCGGAATTAAACCTAAAACCCGAACTTATTCCGATGGTTATTGAGGGAGGGTTCTATCTGGCTGCCCTCGCCAGTTCCTACTTCTTGCTGGTAAAGCCGCTTTTGGCTTTGTCCGGTGAGCGTCGCAAGCGCACGACGGGAGCTGTGGACGCAGCTAAGGGCTTGGAATCAAAGCTCGCTCGGCTCGAAAAGACATACACCTCGGCGCACCAAGAGGCACTGACAGAGGCGCGCGATCTCCTAAACAACCAGATTCTCGCAGGACAGGCTGAAGCTTCCGGAATTCTTCAAGAAGCTCATGAAAACGCGAAGACCAAGCTGCAGGAAGTCAGAACGCAGATTAGCTATCAAATCACCCAAGAGAGAGCTAAGATTCCGAGTATTGTCGCTGACTTGTCTGACGCTGTTTTGACGAAGCTTGCGAAAAACTCAGTTGTCATAATCGCAGTCGCTGCATCGGCAATTGCAGGCAGCGCACTTGCAGCGGGTGGGGGCGCGGCCGTCGACCCTGTGTATGGAATTCTCTGGCCTTATTTTCAATTCATTGTTTTCGCAG
>JBEDKY010000019.1:0-3384 GCA_041171905.1 Pseudomonadota bacterium | reverse complement strand
GGTGCAACTCGCGGACCTGTATTTTGAGTTGCATGACTATCGCGCCGGACTCGAACAAATGCGCCTCGCACTTGTTGATTTCCCGAACGACGAGGCCCTGCTGCTGAAGACCGCACAATTGCAATCCGACTGCGGTGACCATGAAAAAGCTTTGCATTATTTCATGAAAACGCGCCGCAATGTTCCGCGCTCGGTTATGGCTCTCAAGGGAATTTCAGACGTCTGTCTGAAGCTCGGAAACGGAAAAAAAGCGATTCAGATTTTCACTGATTATCTCAATCAGAAGGCGAATCAGTCGGACGTCCTGCATGCGCGCGCCCTCGTGCACGAAAAACTTCAGCAGTTCGCCGAAGCGCTCGCGGACATCGAGGCTTGCATCACCGCCGAACCAGATCAAATCGAATCAATGACGACAAAAGGACGTCTGCTCAAAAAAACCGGACAGGAGATGCCTGCGCGTATGGTTTGGGCCTCGCTCACGCGAATCGAACCAAGTGCCGAAAATATGGCTCAAATCGGCCTCATCAACTATGCAGCCGGTGACATCGCACAGGCTGCACTTTATTTTGAGAGAGCAGTTTTCGCCGAAACAAATCACCGCAAGTCACTTTATCATCTGGCGCTCTGCTACAAAAAACTCAATCAGACGGGCAAGGCAAAATCGATTTGCCAGCAGGCCCTTGCACTTCTGCCGGATGCAAAAGAATTCAAGGAACTTCTCGGTGAGTTGTCGGGCAAGAAAGCCGCAGGACGCGATACTCTCCCGCAAGCAGGCTGAGAGTTCTTGAAGTTCTGAGGATTTTCGTGCGAAACTCCGGCACACCATCGACGGGGAACCAATCATGTCACGCAATCAAAAAAACACCACCGACCAAACTTGGCTGTCCCGCGAGGACCTTCAAGAGATAGCCAAAATCGGCGGCGATCTTCTCAAGCGGACTGTGACGTCGGGATTCGACGTCATCAAGGACGTTACAGACAACCTGCCAAAGGATGCGCAGCAAATCATCACCAAAAGCCGCGAGGAGGTCCTCAAGGGAATCTCGCGGGAGTTTGCCCAGAACCTCGTTTCACTTGCGGTCGAAAAAGTTTTCACTGCGGTGCGTGAGCACCGACTCGACATCTCAATCCGCGTGCGCAAAGATTCAGACAAAACATCCGGCGACTCTTCATCGCAGCAGTCTGATTCGCCGCAATCAACCAACGAAAACCAGCGTCGGCAGGGTTCATCGGGCGAAAATCAACGGCACGGATTTAAAAGGAATCATCCGAACCGTCATCATCCGTAGGCGGGGCATTCAGGACCAGCGGTCTTCCGCCGTTCTTGATGATCTGCTCTATAACTGGACGGCAACGCGTTGCACCGCATCCGCCATTGCCGCTGCCGGTGGCCTTGTTGACCTCTTCCACCGTTGTGCAGCCATTTTGTACGGCATCGCAGATGCGCGACATCTTGATGCCTTTGCATATGCAGACAACTCGCACGCGGGCTTTGATTTCTTCAAGGGTGAGTTTTTTACTGTCTGTCATTCATTTTCCCGCGGGGAATGATCGCCGGCCAACCTCTTCGCAGTAGTTCTGCAGGGCAGCACCAATCGTATTTTCAAGCTCGGCGAAGTGTTTGAGAAACTTGGGTCTGAAGTCAAGGTTCATGCCCAACATGTCCTGCAAAACGAGAATTTGTCCGTCGCAACGGTTGCCGGATCCGATGCCGATGGTCGGAACAGCGCAATGTGCGGTGACGGCCGCCGCGGTCTCTTCCTCTACCAGCTCAAGAACAATTGCAAAACAACCGGCCTGCACAAGACGTTCCGCCTCATCCAAAAGACGATTTCGCGAGTCGGCCGATTTGCCTTGAATTTTGTATCCGCCCAGTGCGTGAACACTCTGCGGAATCAGGCCGATATGACCCATCACCGGAATTCCGTGCGAGGTGAGTCGTTGAATTTGCCTGCAGATTTCTGAGCTGGCTCCCTCAATTTTAACTGCCTCCGCACCCGCACGCATGAGCAATTCAACATCCGCGAACAGACGTTCGTCGCTGAAACCGGCACTCGCAAAGGGAACGTCTGCCACTAGTAGCGGAGTGCGCAGCGTGCTGGCGACACAGCGCGTGTGATAGGCGATTTCTGCGGCCGTGACGCCCACGGTCGAATCACCGCCCTGCATCACATGCCCGAGGCTGTCACCAACAAGCACGACGTCCAAGTCGGACTTTTCCAACAGCCGCGCAAACGTGGCGTCATAACACGTGAGTGCGCCGATGGGGGCAGCGCCTTTGCGGGCAAGAATATCGGGCACCCTCCGCTTTTTCCGTTGGCCTGATTTTTCGCTATTTGCGGCATAGGACATGATAAAACTCGCCTCCAACTCCTGCTGTGGACACTCCCACGGCCATACCATACAACAAGCAGAGCAACACGGCGAAGTCACTCCTGCCCCTTGGGTTCAGCATGATGGATCAAAATAAAAAACTCTACTGGACGGCAGACTCACCCTTCTGCCGCATCATTTTGTGGGCTTGGATGGAATCAGCCCTGACTCCTCCCGAACTCGTACACCTGAGCTGGGAAGAATTGCGCTCAGACAAATGCAGCGCAATTCTTGGCACCGAGCGCACTGTTCCGTGCCTCAGCGGCCAGCCACCACTCACCGACAGTCTGCGAATTCTCGCAGTTTTGAGCAGTTCGACTTTTCAAGCCTGGTTGGGCTCAGCGGATGGTGCGCTTTACCGTTTTTGCGAGGGTCAACTCGGCCGGCTGATGTATTCGCTCTATGACGGAGTTTCAGCCGACCGGCTGCACGACAGATGGAAAACCAGTCTGGCCGTATTGGAGCGCCTTCTGACTGGAAATGCTCCGGCGCCCACGCACGGACAAATCGCCATGCACACGTTCCTGAATTTCTGTGTCGCACTTCAAAAAGACTGGTGGCGGGATATTCCTGAAACACTCAAGCAGCGGCTGCAGCTGCTCGAAAAATCGTCCTCTTTTGTGAGTTTGAAAAAATTGACGCACGGGCAAAACGATCGGGTTCACTGCGGTTTTTTTTCACCTGCAGGAATGGGTTCTCCCGACTGGGACGCCCGGTAACAGAGTGCACCTGAACCCATCATCAGCGGCCTGATTCTGTCAGCCGGAATTGCGAAATTCAGATTTTGCGCACCGGTTTCATTCAAATAGCCAAAAATAATTCCGAGCAGGTTTCCTCGCTCATCGAACACCGCGCCTCCGCTACTGCCCTTTGAAATAGGCGCGTCGAACTGAATCAAATCAGGCCTCAGTCCGCTCAACAAACCTTGCGCGATGCTGCGCGCCATACGCTCTGGATTTGCAATCGCAAAGACGCGGCTGCCCGTTTCAGGAACCGTTGCAGCAGCCGGCA
>JBEDKY010000018.1:0-2593 GCA_041171905.1 Pseudomonadota bacterium | reverse complement strand
TCGGGGCCCGCGAAGCCGCTGCGCGCGTTTTTGCCATTACCGATCCCGAAAGCGGTACACTGCTCAGACTGGCAAAAACACACAATTATCCAACGCTGACAATCCCACGCAACATCGGTGGTCGCTATTCAATTTTCACGGCAGTTGGCTTACTGCCGCTCGCAGTCGCCGGCATCGACGTGCAACAATTCGTTGAGGGAGCACGTCAGGCGCGTGCCGACTGCACAAATGAAAAGAATGAAGCGCTCGAAACAAACCCGGCGCTCTGTTACGCTGCAATTCGCAACAGCCTTTACAAGGAGGGATTCAAAATCGAAGCCCTCTGTCACTGGACACCAAAACTCCGCTCAATTTCCGAATGGTGGAAACAGTTGTTCGGCGAGAGCGACGGCAAAGGCAACACAGGAATCTTTCCAGCGAGTGCTCAATTCACAACTGACTTGCATTCAATGGGTCAGTATTTTCAGGAGGGCGAGCGCCACCTGTTTGCCACCCATATGCGCGTTCTCGATGAATCATCGCTCAGCCGCGGAGCGCAAAAACGTAAGGTGCGCATTCCGCAAGCTGGATTGGCTGATGGTTTCGACTATCTGAATGGGCAAAACCTCGAACAAGTCCAATCCGAGGCAATCTCGGGCACCAGTCTCGCGCACGCAGACGGTGGAGTGCCGACACTCATCTGGGACATCCCCGAGCTTTCGGCATTTTGGATGGGCTATTGGATGTACACAAATATGTTCGCCTGCGGAGTGGGTGGACTCGCACGCGGAATCAATCCATTTGATCAGCCCGGAGTTGAAAATTACAAAACCAATATGTTTGCCTTGCTCGGAAAACCTGACATGGCAGAGCAGACTGTGCAAATCCGAGCACGTCTGGAGCGTGGTCAACGATTGCGCAGCATCGGCCTGACTCAGCAAAAATAATCAAACGCCCGTGTCGTTTGGAGATTGAAAAAAATGAAGACCAGCAGATGCAAGCTGAGCATTGTTATTTTAGCACTCTGTGCGCACTCGGCGGCGCAGGGCAACACGGCATCAGCCAAAAACAGCCAGAACGCAAAAACCGTTCCACCGATGCCAGAAGGAGTGACGTTCGTTGCTGCCGGCAAGGCGATCGACGGGACACCAGACTTATACAAGTTCAAGCTTGCAAACGGCATGAAAGTGCTCATTCTGCCTGACGACCGCAACCCTCTCGCCACACTGCGCATCAAACTCGATGCCGGCAGCAACCGCGAAAAACTTGGAACAACCGGGCTTGCGCATTTCTTTGAACACATGATGTTCCGCAAAACTCAGGTTTCGCCCGAAGGCCATTATGACAGGATTCTTGCAGGCGTCGGCGGACGCGGAAATGCCGGCACCAGCACTGACTATGTGGTTTATGAATCGACTTTCCCCGGACCGGCATTGGACAGAATGCTCGAGCTCGAAGCGCAAAGATTCAAACTTCTCGACCTGCAGGATCCTTACTTCACCACAGAAAAGGGCGCCGTCATTTCAGAGCGTCGCCTTCGTTACGAAAACGATCCGCTTCAGCGCGGGCAGGAAATTCTTCGCCGCGCAGCCTACAAAGGAACGCCATATGAGTGGTTTACCATCGGCGCGAAACGCGACGTGGAGAACATGACCATCGAGGATGCGCGCACGTTTTACCGGGACTTTTACACCCCCGACAACGCGCAGCTGATCATCGGCGGACCATTCAAGGTCGAAACCGCACTCAAGAAGGTGAATGAAGCGTTTGGAGATTGGAACGGCAAGGTTAAAAATCAAACAGCCCGCCGTGCAGAAAGACCGGAAAGCGAAATTGCCGGCAAGGCATTCACTTGCAGTGAAAGTGTCTTCGAAGAACAGCATACAATTACCTTTCCATCGGTCGACAACTCCTACCGGTCGGCAATCCTGACGCAGATTCTCATGCAGTTGTTGAATGACAATCCCGAAGGAACCATCCAGCGGCGGATGACAAAACTGAAACTCGCCACGTCGTTCGCCGTTTTCAAAACGACCTGGCAGAAATCTTCGCAACCCTACTTGGCATGGTTCAAAATCAACAAACAACAATCGTTCGAAGCGGCTCGAGACTACTTCTATAAAGAGCTCAATGCTGCACTCAGCCGTCCGCTGACAGCGGAACTGAAAAAGATCATCCTCAAGCAGCAGGAAGTCGAAGAAGCAGAAGCTGCGCAGAAGATGACGAGTCTCGTGGAGTTCTATGAATGGAATGAGTATTTTTACGGTGACTTCAGAGTCTCCACGCAAATGAAAAAAATTGTCGAATCACTGACAACCAAAGAATTTCAGACATGGGGCAAAGAGGCGTTTTCCGCCAAAAAGGCCTTTCACACGGGCGTGACAGCTCCCGGAAAATCTGTTGCGTGTGCTGAATTCGAAAAAACTGCGGCATTAAAATGAGAGACTCTATGAACAACCGTCACTGTGAATCAGTCTGCCTCAAGCGGCGGATGACAAATTTCCTGTGCCACAGCGGAGTGACAATTTTTACGCTGATGGCAACGATTGCTGCCCCTCTGACAGCCGCAGCACAATCGGGAGCAGGCGGAGCTCTGAACAACCAGCGACCTGCA
>JBEDKY010000017.1:0-10042 GCA_041171905.1 Pseudomonadota bacterium | reverse complement strand
ACCTGCGTGGCATTCGTGTCGGCGCCGCGTAGATTGCCTACCGCGCAGGAATTTTGATTTTCGAAGCAAAAAAGCTCTGATAATGTTCCTAGGATTCAATTTTAACACCTGCTCCGTTTAGACAAGCTGCAGCCCAATCTGCAATGAAACCAGAGTATTTTGCGCAGATTAAACCTGTTGCTGATAATGTAAATCCATTCGATATAAGTGAAGAATTGTTGCTCTGGTCGTCAATTTTATTGATCGCACCGAGTGCTAAAAAAATTCCTCTAAGAACTGCCCCAACTGAACAAACAGCCTGAGAAGTTCTGGCATTTGCGAGTTCTTTTTCAATTATGGAGTTTTCGAGGTTTCTATTTGTCGATGGTGCGATGTTTTTCGACTTTTCGGCAGGTTCCGAAAAAGTTGCAGTGTGAGTGCAACTAGCAAGAAATGCGATAATCATCACAGCTATTGATGTAACGTTGACTGCAATCATTCATGACGTGGAAGAAAAAGAACAGACTCGAGCTCAAACAGTCAGAGTTGTAGGATGAGTCCTTTGGCAGTTCTCTTAAATGATCTTCAGAATGAATGATGTTGGTATCGGAAAGAGTGACAGGCAGTGATAACTCCACAGCCGGTCAGAGCACTCAACGCGGAATACACTCTCCATCTTCGTAGCGGCATTGATCGCTGAACTCGCACACCAGCGAACCCTTGGCATGATGTCTCGCACACTCGTTGATCTTCTTTGGATCTGTCGACCCCAGTAAGTGTGTGAATTTTACGACAGTCAGGTCATTGGTTTTGGTAACTTTGTACGTTAATTTTTTAGGAACACTGAAGCTGATGACAGGACTTGAGGGGTGCCCGTCCAACGTGGCGCTGACAGGCAGTTCAGCGGCGCCCTGTTGTTGAGGCGTTGCTTTGGGCTGCCATTCGAACTTAACTTTCAGCTGATGAAATTTTGCAAAGTAAAAAGTGTCCATCACATCCGATGCGGGATTGAGGAGTGCAGCTAAACCCGCGCGCCTCTCGGAGACGTATCCTGAGATGGCATAGGTGTTGTTGATGAGACCACCCAATGCTGTTTCATTTAGTTCTTGTGTGGTGCCGTCTCCGACGTAAACGCCGATTTGACCATAGCTGCCATTGGTTGCTGTTCTTCTGGTGCCGTTGCTTCCCTGTTTTCCGTCGGTGCAGGTAAATCTTTTTTCTTCTTGGTTGGAGAGCTGCCAAGCGTAAATTTTATCGGACCAGCGGTCTGTCGGAACCGGCGGTGGCGGAATAATTTGACGACGATTGTCGAGATAACAGGGTTGTGTTTCAGTTCTCCACGCGTCGAGCGGTTGCGGATTGCTGGGCGTTGTATAGGTCAGCCGCCAAGTGCAAAACTGCACGCGCCACTCGGGCTGCTGGCACTCACAGCCATGTCCTCCGCGTCCTTCGACTTGTCCATCCAAACCCGCACGACCGCCCTTGTTGCGTATGGTGATTAATTTGAGTTTGGCGATGCTCGCGTCGGACGCTAAGCTGAGAGTGACATTTCCTCCGTTGCCGCCGTTTCCGGCCATCCCTGCATTTCCGCCATTTCCACCGGATGCTCCAAAAAGATTGTAGGGGGCCTCTCGGGGTTGCCGACTGTCGTAGGCATGTTCTCCATCTTCACCCGAATCCAAGGCGTCACTGCCGTTGCTTCCGGAAATGTCGTAGGACTGCGAGGTGCCGTCGACATTGATGCTGATGCTGCGTCCGTGTTCACCGTTTTGGCCATTGCGTCCGTCACGTCCGTCACGCCCGGAAACACCAAAAGTCTGTTGAGCGAACGCTGTTGTGGTGACAAGAGAAGACAGAAGCATAAGTGATTTCAGCATGGTAGCTCCCGGAAAGCGAATGACTTAAATTGTTAAAAATTTTGATACACCGAAAATTGTGCATAAAAAAATTAATATATGGCCAGATGGTCAGTGTCAATGGAAGTTGAACGAAATTAAGGCAGGCCCGAGGGTGTGTTCCTGTGATTTTGTTTCATTTTTCAATTGTGGCTCGGAAGTGGCGTGTTCGGGCTTTTATTTCAAAAAATTTTCAATTCGCCACACATCCGACAGACCGAGTCCCGATGAGGCCCAGTTGATTCGTCCGGCCTCGTCGATGAGAAACAAGCTGGGAGTCATGGTGACCTCAAGTGCTGAGGCAAGCAGTCCGTCGGTGTCGACGAGTGCCGGGAAGCTGAAGCCGTGCTTCAACATATGCGCTTTGACCTCAATCGCCGAGCCGCCGATGTGCACGGCATGAACACGCGAGGCTGCGAGTTTGTTCGCGTTGATGGATTTTTGCAGACGATCCATCTCAAGCTTGCAGGGGCCGCACCAGGTTGTCCAAAAAAGTGCAACGGCACGCTGGCCGTCTTTGGGCGGAAAGCTGATCTGAGAATTTTCTGTTGTTAGCAGTTGCCGGGCGGGAAATTCCTGCTGTTCGAGCTGATAATTCTTAACAACGTCGGGCGCGCGCCGGTAAAGGACGTAGGCAAAGAGCGCAAGGGTCAGCAGCAGGCTCCAAGGAATTTTCCCAAACAGATCTTTCATAGCACCAAATCTTTGCCGGTGAATTTCAGTCCAGCAGTTTTTCTATGTCATCCTGCGCCACAAAAAAAGTGTCATAGGCGGAACACACCGATCCATTCACCAGCTTTGAGTTCGCCTTGACAACCATCTCGATCATCTTCTGCCCGCCAAGTGTGGCGGCATTGTTATTGGCTGCCAAGAGATAAGTATCCGCAACAAGTTTGCCGCACACTGCGTTGCCTGGTGCGCCTTTTTTAAGACCTTTCATGGCCGCGGTGCGGCCTGTTTTGACCTTCCAGATATTTTCCCGTTTGGGCATCGCCATGACAAACGCCTTCACAGCCTCAAGCGCCTCGGTCGCTGCTTGCAGGTTGGGGTAGGGTTTGTCGATGGGTGGCATCGCGCTCTTCATGGGCGGGCTCATTTTTGTATAAAGCGTGCTGGTTTGCAGGTCGGCCGGAATCGCCCAATTGCCCATTGCAAGAATGTAGCGCAGATAGTGTAATCCGTCGGCAGTGCTGTCACCTGTGTTTGTGTAGTTGTCGTGACATCCTTCGCATTGCGGCGAGACGATCACCTTTTTGACCAGAGTGTCGTAGGCGCTTCTGAACTGTGGAGTTTCAGCGATGATTTGCGTGTAGGCCTTGGCAAAGTTGGCACGCGGCGCCGGACCCGCCGGCGGCATTTCCCGTGTCGGTACTGCCAGCCTGAGAATTGCATGACTCTTATCATCAGCAATCCAGATACTTCCGTCGCTTGCCTGAGTGATGGCCACCGGTGCTCCGCGCGGTCGGTAGCGTGGTGCGTCATACCATCCGCCAATCACCTCTTCCGACACGGCTGCAGATGGAAGTTCCGGATAGCTGCGCACGAACGCCGTGGTTCCGCCGGAGTTGTCATCATCGCGATACGAGCCTTTGCCCGTGCGGATGGGCAAACCTGTCGCAGGGTCCGCTTTGAATGCTATGACCCGATGTCCGGCACTGCGGTAGCCATGCAAGGCGACGAGGATTTTGTCTTTGAGCTGCGGAAACATCGGGCCGGTATAACGGATGACACCCAGCGGTGCGCTGTGTGGAGGAAGAAAAACGTAGGGTGCACGGTATTCTGGGTTGCGCGCGGGATCGCAGATGAATGAATACTTTGCCCACTCCTCGCTGGTCGAGTTGTAGTCGTAGCAGTAGGGCCAACCGTAATGCGGAATGGTTCCGAGTCCTTCGAGGTCGGCTTTTTTAATGACGTTGAGTTCTTCAAACGGACGCGTTGATTCGTTGAAATCACGTCCGTTCTCCACTTGAATCAAGTCGCCGGCAGAGGTGAACATAAGACCCATAGAGTTGCGCAGTCCGCGCGCCACAATTGAATATTTGGCGTCCCATTTTTTGCTGAGCGAACCGTTGTATTTGTACCTGCGGATAACAGCGCCCTGTTGACGCACGTCTGTGGAACCGGCGCTGCCGAAACTGATGTCGGCTTCAAGGCATTACTTGCCCTTGAAGTCAGAGCAATGATCCGTATACGCACCGATGTTGACATAAGCATTGAATTGACTGTCAAAGACGAAGTGCTTGAGTGGATGCATGCTGTTCTTTTGGCCGTTGCTGATCATTGCAGGCAAACCGTTGATGGCATCGATGACTGCGCTTGCGGGAATCGGCTGTGTGCCGTTGATGGCGGAAATCGGGAACGCCCGAATACGTCCGTCCTCTGCAAAGAAGATGTGATTTTCTGGTCCTACTGTCAGCTGATGCGGCACAGAAAGTCCGGTGAGGACAGGCGCCATAACGGTCCCGTTCGGGCTGCCGCTGGTTTTCAGATACCAGATTTTTCCATTCTTATAGTCCCAGTTGGCAAAGTCGGTGATGAGGAATTCATTCTTGCGGCCGGGGATTTCCAAAATGACGCGCGGCTGAAAGGTTGTATCTTCGGATTGTTTGACCATGCCGATACACGTTCCACTCATCGATTCAATCCTCAACGTCGGAAATCCTCCGCAGTTGGTGTCTGAGGGATCAAGAGCATAACCGCTTTTGAAAACTTTGGGCGCTGCATTTTCACGAAAGGGAATTTCGCGTGTGCTGCTGGACGTGGTTTTTGAGATTTTGCATCCGGTCGAAAATAAAAACGTCGCCGAGAAGACGAGCGCGACAGTGGTCGCCTGAATTCTGTGTAACATCATTGCGGGCCTCGCTGATGGGTCGGGGATACCCTAATATTTAAACCCAAAGCGCGGTTTTTGAACATTCCACTTGGCCGGAAATTATGGTGTGGTGATCCGAGGAATAAAAAAATTCTGACGGTGCAGGACTGATTTTGCTCCCGTCAGAGTTTTGCAGAAAAAGACTGGGTATTCGCTCCAGTGCTCCTCACTCGAATTGACAGCTGCCAATCGTAGTAACCCGCTCGTCTTTGCCGAGTGCGAACGACACTTTTTTCTCTTTGAGATCGTATGTCAATTCTGCCAACTCTTTGCTGGCTGCAAAGTCTTCGTCAAAGTACGTAGACAGCGTACCGTTGCCGAGCGTGACCGTGATCTTGCTGCCGTCAGCCAAATTGCTCTTTGCAATCTTTCCGGCGAGATGCTGGAAACCGGTGTCGGTCAGGGAACTGCGGTCGCCGGTCGCGTAATGATAGGTGCCGGACAGGCTGTCTCCCTGAATTTGTACGAAAATTGTTTCTCTGATTTGCAGCTTTTCCACTTCGCTGACCTGTGAACAGCGGGCGATTTTTGGAGCATTCGTTTCGGCAGATGGCAGAGAATCGGGTGTGGATGCGGTGTTCTTAGATACTTTTGCGCACGAAACTGAAAACATCAGAAGTGAAGCAATCGTAAGTGTCTGTCGCATGGTTTCCCCCGCATGTGAATATTGCTCGGATTGAAGCATTTGCCTCGCGCGGGGAAAGAGCAGACTGTATGCCAGATTGGTGAGGTAAATTACCTTTTGGTTTTCGAATGTTTCAAAAGTGGCCGAGTTTTCTGGCTGCCCAAGGATTGTACACTTGTTCGAAACGAGGACGATACTCTTGAAAATCATGAAAGAAAACTTAAGAAATTTCGTTTTTGTCCGATAAGACAGTAACTTCGCGAAAAGGGGTGGCACATGAAGCTTCGACTGACGTTCGTTGTTGGCATGGTGATTTCGAGCGTGGCATGCAAGCAGGGAGATGTGACCGCTAAGTCTGCAAGCGTCGAAGACGCTGTCAATGGCACCGAACAGTGTGGAGTGGTGCAGAAAAAAGGTGATGAATTTGCGCTCCTCGGCCAGGGCGGCAGTTTGCGTGCACTTCAGCCGGAAGACGGCGCGACGCAGAATGTTCTTAGCGATGTTGCTGCGCGAAAAGAATTTGTGTGTATCAGAGGCGACTGGAGCGGACGGGATGCTGTGAGTGTTGTTTCAACGACCTCGATCCGCAAGCCCGTCGCCAAGACTATTGTGACCGAAGAGTGCGGCGTCCTGATGCTCAGCCCTGCGGGAAAAATCGTTCTGCAGATTGCTGGTAACAACTCGGAGAACAACGTTTATCGTGAACTTGATCCGCAAGACGGCGCAACTGAAAATTTGTTGAAACAATACGCCGCCTCGTTGACAGAAGTCTGCGTCAAGGGAGATTTTTCCGCTTCGGCATCTGCTGTCATGATCAAGTCGCAGTCCGCAATCCGCAGGCCGAATTGAACTTCTGCGTATGACAGGGCCGTTGCATGTGGAACTACGGTGACGAAAAAATTCGCAGATGTTGGGATTTGGATGTACATACGGCCTTCTTGAATCATGGTTCTTACGGCGCAGTCCCGCGTCAGGTTCAGAATGAATACCGCGCCGTTCAGTCGGAGATTGAAGCCAACCCAGTTCGTTTTTTGGGACGCATTCTGCCTTCGCGCTTGGCGGCCGTGCGCGAGCGTGTTGCTGGTTGGCTCCATTGTGAGGGGGATGGTCTCGCTTTTGTGAACAACGCGACTTCGGGAGTCGGTGCTGTTCTCAACTCGCTCGATTTTCAAGCCGGCGATGAAATTGTTTTTCACAATCATGGATACGGTTGGGTGCGTCAGGGCCTGCACAACCTTGCGCGGTTGAGAGGGGTTGTGATTCGCGAGGCAGAGATAAAGCCCGTACCAGATTCCAACTCTGAAATAGTCTCTGCTTTTGGCTCGTTGCTGAATGAAAAGACGCGGCTGATTGTTTGTGATCATGTGACGTCGCCGACCGCAATTGTGTTTCCCGTGCGTGAGATTGTTGAACTTGCACGTCAGGCTGGAGTGCCTGTCCTTGTCGATGGTGCTCATGCACCCGCATTGATTCCTCTCGATTTATCTTCTATTGGTGCTGATTTTTACACCGGTAATTTCCATAAATGGCTGTGTGCGCCGCGCGGCTCCGCTTTTTTGCACGTTCTGCCTCAATGGCGCGGGATTATCAGGCCGCAGTCGATAAGTTACTCAGGCGGCATCACGCATCATGCCTTTGACACATCGTTCAAAGGTTTTTTCGATTGGACGGGGACAAGTGATTTCGCATCATGGCTGACAGTGCCTGCCGCTCTTGATTTTCACGAAGATTTGGATTGGCAGCGTGTTTTTTCGGAGCGAAAAAGATTGCTCTGCGATGCTCTGCAGCTTTACTCTGATACGTTTTCCGGGGCGCGTGAAAGTCTGCCGGACGTTAATTTTCTTGCTGCGATGGTGACTCTTCCACTGAAACTCAAAGAGGGCATCGTTGCCGATGCCCTGCTCGCGCGCGCAATGACCGAAGATTTTTACAATTCAGACAAGGTCGAAGCGCCTGCTGTGAGTTTTCAGGGCCGCATGTACGTGCGGCTCTCGACTCAAATTTATAACCGGCTTGAAGACGTCGAACGCCTGGTGAGGGTGGTGGGCTCGCACCGCTTTTCAGCGGTGCGGATAGGGGTAAGGTGATGGCGGATATGGGCTGGGTGGATAAGGACTGGGGGGAATGGGGGCAGGACGGTTCGGATGTCTTCTGCTCAGCCGTTGGCATTTGAACTCTTGGTGATGTCCACCGCCGAGCGACAAAACTGCCGTGGGGCCGTAGGGGTGATTCAAATAGCCGACGTTGATTTGCGAGTTTCCGTATGGGCTGCTGAAGCGGAAAAGAATTGAATCGTAGCTGCGGTTGAGAACGTAGGCTTCCAGACCACTTGTAGTAATGTGTTGAGCGTTAATGTCCACAACGTAACCACCGCGGGTGTATGCAGCTGGTGTCACGGTGAAAAAATCATATCCACCTTGCATATCGCGGCACTCAAACGATTCAAATGCCGGAGGCTGCGGATAACCACGCGGGTCGCGCGGATAAGGATGGTTGGGTGGTGGAACGGGTGCAGGGTAACCAGGGCCGGGCTGCGGATAACCAGGGCCTGGGTGTGGATAGCCGGGGCCGTGGCCGGGGGGAACAGGACGTACGTCCGCGAGCGCAGAGGCTGCGGAAATCGTTGCTATCACAGATGCAAGAAGTCTAACCGATGCGCTCATGCGAACCTCCGTTGGAGTGATGTACGCAAAAAGTTGCGTACTTGATTTTTAGATAACACAAAAATTTTGTAACGGTCAAGTGACGCCCACTTTTGCGGCGGATAATCGCAGGAAGCGAAGAATTGCTGGCGGTTGTGCTTCCGTTCGAGACCATTCAAACTCTTTTCATTCTTGGCTTTGTGAGGGTCGTTGAATGCTCGAACAGCTCAATTCGCGTGACTGGGCCGACCGCATTGTGCACGCGCACGATGCCAGCGTTTATCGCATGGTTCCCCGGTCTGTGGGTCGTCCGCGGTCGCTGGATGATGTGCGGGCACTGCTTTCAGCCGCACGCGAAGAGCGAACCGGATTGACGTTTCGCACTGGCGGCACGAGTCTTTCGGGTCAGGCAGTCACCAATGGAATTCTCGTTTTGCTCGCGAGCGGCTGGGATAACTTCGCTGTTGAGCAGGATGGTCTACTCCTCAATTGCGGCCCTGCTCTCAGAGGAGCAGTCGCAAATGCGGCACTCGCACGTTACGGACGCCGCATCGGGCCAGACCCTGCTTCTATTCAGGCCGCTTGTCTCGGCGGAATCGTAGCCAACAACGCGAGTGGAATGTGCTGCGGGATTGAAGAGAATTCGTATCAGACCATCGCCGGAATGAAGGTTCTGCTCGCTTCCGGAACTCTTTTGGACACGCGCAGAGCAGATTGCGAAGATTTTTTTCGATCGTCTGAGCCTGCCCTCTACTCGGGCCTTCTGCGCTTGCGCGACAAGATTCGCGCCTCAACTCCACTTGTCGACCTCATCCGCCGCAAGGCATCCGGTAAAAACACAACCGGATATGCATTGCAGGCATTTTTGGATCACAGCACCGCCAGCGACATTCTCACTCATCTGCTGGTCGGATCGGAAGGGACGCTTGGATTTATTGCCGATATCTCCATGCGCACAGTGCCTTTGCGCCCTCACCGCGCAAGTGCCTTGCTTTCGTTCGATTCGCTTGAGTCTGCTTGTGAGGTGACTCCCCGTCTGCGCGCCCTGGGGTTCAGCGCTGTTGAACTTCTCGACTACGCTTCTGTTCAGGCCATTCGTGATTATCCGCAGCTGCCAGCATTTCTTTCCGAGATGCAAAGAGAGGGAGCCTGTTTGCTTGTGCAGGCACAGGAGAACGACAGCGGTGCACTTGAGGCTGTACTTGCAGAGGCCGGAGAAATCGCTACTTGGCGGCAAATCAAACATCACACCGAGTTTTTTTCAGACAACAGGCGTCAGGCTGAACTGTGGGAATTGCGCAAGGGGATTTTTCCCGCCGTCGGAGCGCGCCGTGCGAAGGGAACTTCAGTCATCATCGAAGATGTTGCCTTTTCGCTGCGTGATCTGGCTGAGGGAACAAAGGCTTTGCGCTCACTTTTGAACCATCACGACTATCAGGATGCGGTTATTTATGGACATGCGCGCGACGGCAATCTGCATTTTATCCTGTCGCAAAACTTTGCCGAAAGTGCCGAGGTGCGCAGATACGAGCGTTTTATTGACGACATGGTCGAGTGTGTTGCGGGCCGGTTTGGCGGCGCACTGAAAGCCGAACACGGAACGGGACGAAACATGGCACCTTTCGTTGAAAAGGAATGGGGCAGCGAGGCTTATTGCGTGATGCGCGAAATAAAGACGCTTTTCGACCCAGAAAACATTCTCAATCCGGGTGTTCTGCTCAATGCAAATCCGCGCGTGCATCTTGAAAATCTGAAACAAACTCCGCTGGCCGATCCGGAGATTGATGCGTGCATTGAGTGCGGATTTTGTGAGCCAGTGTGTCCAAGTCAGGGTCTGACACTTTCGCCGCGCGGACGCATTGTCCTGCAGCGTGAGAAAATGATGAGCCCAACCGGACTCTCCGCCGATTCGCAGGCCGTCGAATATTCACAGATTGCCACGTGTGCGGCGGACGGACTCTGCGCCAAGGCGTGTCCGGTGGGAATCAACACAGGTTCGTGGGTGAAAAAAATACGAGCGCAAACAGCC